>CAIWPS010000355.1 GCA_903914615.1 uncultured beta proteobacterium
CTGCTGACGCGGTAGCCCAGGCGCCGCAGCAGCGCGCACGCCGTCAGCGCCACGACCTCGTCGTCGTCGATGTAGAGCAGGCGCTGGCCGCTGCCGCGGCGCGCACCCGCGGCGACCGCGGGAGCCGCGGCGGACGCGGCCAGGGGCACCGCCGCCTCGGCCAGCGGCAGGTCGACGGTGACGCGCGTGCCGGCGCCCGGGGCGCTGTCGACGGCGATGGTGCCGCTGTGGCCGGCCACGATGCCATGCACCACGGCCAGCCCCAGCCCCGTGCCCTGGCCCACCGCCTTGGTGGTGAAGAAGGGCTCGAAGATGCGCAGCCGCGTCGCCTCGTCCATGCCCACGCCGTCGTCGACCACGCACAGGCGCGCGCAGGGCTGGCCCTGGGCGTCCTGCGCGCGCGCCAGGCTCACGCCGAGCCGGCCCTGGCCGCCGGGCAGCGCCTGCCAGGCGTTGTTGCACAGGTTCATCACCACCTGCTGCATCTGCGTCGCGTCGGCGCGCACGTGCAGCGGTTCGTCGGCCAGCGCGAGCTCGAAGGCGACGCCGGCCGGCAGCGTGGCGCGCAGCAGCGCCACCGCGTCTTCCACCAGCGGCCGCAGCGGCTGGCTGTGGCGCTGTTCGGGCTGCGGCCGGCTGAAGGCCAGGATCTGCTGCACCAGCGCGCGCGCCCGCTGCGCCGCCAGGCGTATGAGTTCCAGCGCCGGCGCCGAGGGGTGCGCCGGCCCCAGGTCCTGCTGCAGCATGGCGGCGTTGCCCAGCACCACGGCGAGCACGTTGTTGAAGTCGTGCGCGATGCCGCCGGCCAGCGTGCCCACGGCCTGCATCTTCTGCGCATGCCGCAGCTGTTCTTCCAGCTGCTGGCGCTGCGCCGCGGCACGCTGCGCCTGGCTGAGGTCGCGCAGGATCATGCTGGCCACGGTCTGGCCGTCGCTGTCGACGTACAGGCTGGAGCTGAGCTCGCATTCGAAGCGGCTGCCGTCGCCGCGGATCATCGTCAGCGCGCCCTGCGCCCGGCCCGTGCGTTCGCGCTCGGCCAGCAGCGCGGCCAGGCGCGGGTCGTCGAGGTCGACGAGCCGCTCGCGCCCGGCGGCGCGCAGCTCGGCCTCGCTCAGGCCGAACAGCGCGCAGGCCGCCGGGTTGGCGGCCAGGACGCGGCCGCCGGGATCGGTGCGCAGCACGGCGTCGAAGGTGTTCTCGAACAGCATGCGGTAGCGGCCTTCGCTGCGCGCGAGCTGCGCCTTCTCGGCCTGCAGCTCGGCGGTGCCGATGCGAATCTTCTCGTTGGCGATGCGCTGCGCCTGCGTCAAGGTGCGCGTCATCACCGCCAGCGACGCCGACAGCGCCAGGCCGAACAGCAGCAGCACCCAGGTGGTGTCGTCGGCGTCGGACCACCAGGCCGTGGCGCGCGGCATGACCGCGATCGACCAGTGGCGGTCGGCGACGCGGATGACCATGCGCCAGGGTGCCAGCGTCGCCGCAGCCACCGCCGCGGCATCGTCGCTGTCGTACAGCCGCGAAGGCAGCCCGGCGCGCTCGGCCTCGGTGTCGGTGATGACGACGCGCGCCGCGGCCGTGAGCTCGCGCGGTGCCACGCCCTGCACCATCTCCGCGGTATGGAAGGCCACGCCGACGACGCCGCGTGCCTGCTCGCGCCGCGCCTCGGCGGTGGCGGGCACCTGGTTGCCGCGGTAGGTGGCGGCGCGGATGACGATGCTCGTCAGCGCCGCCTGCGCCGGCTTGTCGCGGTCGGCGGCCAGCTGCAGCGGACCGGTGGCGACGTAGCGGCCGCTGGCGATGGCCTGCTCGACAGCGGCGCGGTAATGCTGGCCGGGGTCGTAGAGGTCGTAGCCGAAGGAGGCCTGGCCGGTGGGGTGCTGGTGGCGCAGCACCATGTACTCCGGGCGCTGGCCCGGGGGCACGATGTCGAAGCCGAGGTGGCCCTCGGGGTCGTGGCTGCGGTCGCCGCGCACCGCGGCCACCCAGGCGCTGCGGCCTTCGTCGCTGACCCTTTCGGCGATGAAGCTCAGCGCCAGGCCGGGGAAGCGCTGCTGCAGCGAGATGGCTTCGATGTAGCGCAGGAACTCGGCGTCGCTGAGCGGCGCGCCCTGGGCGCCGAAGACGCGCAGGCCGGGAATGATGTCGGTGTAAGACTGCAGCCGGCCGGCCAGCGCCTGCGCGAAGGCCTCGGCACGGCGCTCGAGCTCGGCCCGGCGCTCGCCGGCGTTGTCGCGCATCGACCAGGCGCACAGCGCGGCGGTGACGGCGATGCCGGCCAGCAGCACGCCAAGCGGCCACCAGCGGCCGTAGGGGCCGTCGGCCGCAGGCGGGTTCAGGACTTTCGTCGGGCGGGCCACACGGCCATCGTATGCGGCTTGCCGTGGCCCGGTGTGGCGCCGGCGGGCCGCGCGCTGTCGCCGCGGCCCGTGCCCCGCAACCGGGCAGCGGCCTACAGCCGCTCGAACACCGCCGCGATGCCCTGGCCGCCGCCGATGCACATCGTCACCAGCGCGTAACGCTTGCCGGTGCGGTGCAGTTCATAGATGGCCTTGGTGGCCAGGAAGGCGCCCGAGCAGCCGATGGGGTGGCCCAGGGCGATGGCGCCGCCGTTGGGGTTGACCTTCGCCATGTCGAACTCGAGCCCGCGCGAGACCGCGATCGCCTGCGCCGCGAAGGCCTCGTTGCTCTCGATCACGTCGATCTGGTCCAGCGTCAAGCCGCCCTTCTTCAGCGCCAGCTTGGTCGCCGGGATCGGGCCTTCGCCCATGATCTCGTTGGGCACGCCGGCCACGGCGTAGCTGACCAGCCGCGCCATCGGCTTGTAGCCTGCGGCCGCGGCCAGGGTGGCGTCGCCGAGCACGAAGAAGGCGGCGCCGTCGTTGATGCCGGAGGCATTGCCCGCGGTCACCGAGCCGTCCTTCTTGAACGCCGGCTTGAGCTTGGCCAGGCTTTCCAGCGTCGTGCCGGCCTTCACGTGTTCGTCGGTGTCGAAGGTGACCTCGCCCTTCCTCGTCTGCTTGACGATGGGGACGATCTGGCTCTTGAAGCGGCCCTCGGCGATGGCCGCGGCGGCCTTGCGGTGCGAATCCACCGCCAGCTGGTCCTGTTCCTCGCGCGTGATGCCCCACTTGGTGACGAGGTTCTCGGCCGTGATGCCCATGTGGCCGACGCCGAAGGGGTCGGTGAGCGTGGCCACCATCATGTCGATGAGCTTGGTGTCGCCCATGCGGGCGCCGCTGCGCATCGCGGCGCTGAGGTAGCCGCCGCGGCTCATCACTTCCACGCCGCCGCCGACGCCGTAGTCGCAGTCGCCGAGCAGGATGTTCTGCGCCGTCGTCACGATGCCCTGCAGCCCCGAGGAGCACAGCCGGTTGACGGCCATCGCCACGCTGTCCATCGGCAGCCCGGCCTGGATCGCGGCCACGCGCGCCACGTAGGGGAAGCGGCTTTCGGTGGGGATGGTGTTGCCCACGGTGACGTAGTTGATGACCTTGGGGTCGACGCCCGAGCGCTTCACCGCCTCCTTCATCACCGTGCCGGCGAGTTCGGCCGGCTCAATGTCGGCCAGGCCGCCGTTGAAGGTTCCGATCGCCGAACGCACCGCGCCCAGCACCACCACGTCACGCTTGCTCATGTCTTGTCTCCTTGCAGGTTGAGTCGAACCCGAAAATTGGGCACCACGGGGCTGGCAGCGACCTTACGCCAGATCAAAAGACACGGCAACGTCAGGGCCCGGCCGGCGCCGCCGGGCCCGCGGCGAGGCAGGCCCGCACCTGCGCCGCGAAGCTGGCCACGGCGATGGGCTTGGACAGGTAGCCGTCGCAGCCTGCGGCGCGCAGCCGCGCCTCGTCGCCCTTCATCGCGTATGCGGTGAAGGCGACGACGACGATGTGGCGCGTGCGCGGGTCGGCCTTGATCTGGCGCGTCAGCGTCAGGCCGTCGATGCCGGGCATCTGGATGTCCATCAGGATCAGCTCGGGCGCCGCGGCTTCGATGCGCTGGCTGGCCTGCGCGGCGTCGGCCGCAGTGTCGACCTCGATGCCGTCGGCGGCCAGCACGTAGCGCACGAGCTCGATGTTGAGCGCGTTGTCGTCGACGATCAGCACGCGGGGCGCGGCCATCTCAGTACCGTCCGGCCGTCCCGAAGGCACGGAGGGCCCCCGCGGGGGGCAGCGAACGAAGTGAGCGTGGGGGTTTCATTTCAGCCCTCGCCGGCTGGCGCCGCCGCGGGCCGCCACAGCCGCAGCCGGTCCAGCACCGGCTCCAGCGCCCCGCCGCCCTTGCTGAGGATGGCGCGTGCCGAGCGCGCCAGGCTGGCGTACTCGTCCTCGCTCAGCACCATGCTGGTCCAGACGAAGACCGGCAGGTTCTGCCAGGCCAGCAGTTCGCTCAGGCCGTTGAGCACGGCGAAGCCGTCGAAGCCCGGCATCATCAGGTCCAGGATCATGGCGTCGGGGCGCAGGCTGTCGATGTCGCGCAGCGCCTCGCGGCCGCCGCCCACGCACAGGGCCTCGATGCCGGCACCGGCCAGGGTGGCGCGCATCAGGTCCAGCGCCAGCGGATCGTCGTCCACCACCATCACGCGCAGGGGTGGGCCGCCTGCGGTGCGCAGCGGCTGCATCGCGGCCACGACCTGGTCGGTGCGGATCGGCTTGCTCAGCACGTCGGCGATGGCAAAGCTGGCAGCACCGTCGATGCCTGCCGACATCGACATGCCGACCACCGGCGAGTCGCGGCTGGCGCCTTCGCTGCGGATGTCGGCCAGCAGCCCCAGGCCATGGCGGTCGGGCAGCAGCAGGTCCAGGGTGATGGCGCTGTAGGGCCGGGCCGAGGCGTGGCGCAGCGCCTGCACGCCCGTGGTGGCCACGTCGACGCGGAAGCCGGCCGCCGCCAGCGCGCGCACCAGGCGCGCCTGGTGCGCCGGGTCGTGCTGGATGACCAGCATCTGCCAGGCCGCCAAGGGCGCCACCGCAGGCGCGGGTGCGGCGCCGGGCCGGCGCGGCAGCACGAGGTGGAAGACGCTGCCCACGCCCGGCACGCTGCGCACGCCCACCTGGCCACCCTGGGCCTGCACGAGGCGGCGCGTCAGCGCCAGGCCCAGGCCGGTGCCGGCGTGCTGCTTGGCCGGCCCGCTGTCGAGTTGCTGGAATTCGGTGAACAGGCGCGGCAGGTCCGAGGGCGCGATGCCGATGCCGCTGTCCTCCACCTCCAGCCTGAAGTGCGCCGGCCCCTCGGGGCGGGCCCGCACCACCAGGCGACCGCCCTCGGGCGTGAACTTGATGGCGTTGCTCAGGTAGTTGTACAGCGCCTGCTTGAGCCGTGCCGGGTCCAGCTCCAGGCCCTGCAGCGCCGGGTCGATATCGACCTGGACCTGCAGCGACTTGCGCGTGAGCGCGGTGTGCACCACGTCCAGCGCCTCCTTGACGATCTGCGGCAGCTGCACCGGCTCGGGGAAGAACTCGAACTTGCCGGCCTCGACCTTGGACAGGTCGAGCACGTCGTTGATGAGCTGCAGCAGATGGCGCCCGCTGGTGCCGATGTGGCCGAGGAATTCGCGGTGCTTGGGCGAGTCGGGCTTGACGATGCCCCCGTGCAGCAGGTCGGCGAAGCCGATCACCGCGTTCAGCGGCGTGCGCAGTTCGTGCGACATGTTGGCCAGGAACTGGCTCTTCAGGCGGCTGGCTTCCTGGATGCGGCGGTTCTCGTCCTCCAGCCGCAGCGCCGTCAGGCGGGCCTGCTCGGCGAGCTTGCTCATGGTGATGTCGGCCACGATGCCCAGCATGTGGGTGGCGCGGCCCGCCTCCTGGCGCACATTGCCGTGGCTGCGTATCCAGTGCACGCTGCCGTCGGGCCAGACGACGCGGCATTCGACATGCCATTCGCTGCGCCCGTCGATGGCCTGGCGCAGCTCGCGCACGACGGCCGGCCGGTCTTCCTCGTGGACATGGGCGATGAAGATGTCCAGCGTCCACTGCGGCTGCAGCGTCTCGTAGCCGAAGCAGCGGTCGTGGCGCAGCGAGCGCTGCGCCACGCCGGTGGCGAGGTTCAGGTCCCAGTCGCCCAGCTGGGCCGATTCGAGCGCGAAACGCAGCCGCGATTCGCTCTCGCGCAGCGCCGCCTCGGCCTGGCGCTGGGGGGTGATGTCGCGCGCGATCTTCGATGCGCCGACGATGCGCCCGTCGCCGTCGCGGATGGGCGAAATGCTGATCGACACGTCCAGCAGCCGGCCGTCCCTGGCCCGGCGCACGGTCTCGAAGGGCGGCACGTGCTGGCCGTGGGCGAGCTGGGCCAGGATGCGCATCTCTTCGTCGGTGCGCTCGGGCGGGAACAGCATCTGGATCCGCTGGCCGAGGGCTTCGTCGGCGCGGTAGCCGAACATTGCCTCGGCAGCCCTATTCCAGCTGGTGATGCGGCCTTCGAGCGTCTTGCCGATGATGGCGTCGTTGGACGACTCGACGATGGCCGCCAGCCGGCTGGCCTGCACGGCCGCCAGCGCCTGGCCGCTGAGGTCGCGCAGGACCATCGCCAGCCCGCGCACCGTGCCGTCCTCGTCCGTGGTCAGCCCGGCCTTGACCTCGACCGCGGTGTGGCCGCCGTCACGCGCCACGGCGGTGACGTGGTGCGCCGTCTCCACCGTGACGCCGCTCTTCTGCATCGCTTCCACCGGGTTCAGCCGCGTCGCCTCGGGCGCGCGGTCGACACGCTGGAACACCTGCCACAGGCTTTGCCCGAACGCCTGCGCCTGGGTCCAGCCGGTGACGCGCTCGGCGACCGCGTTCATGCGCGTGACGCGGCCCTGCGCGTCGGTGGCGATGAAGCCGGCGTCGATGCTGGCCAGCGTCACGGCCAGGCTGCGCTGGGTCTCGCCGAGGTGGTCTTCGGCGCTGCGCCGCCGCGCCACCTCGCCCTGCAGGCTGTCGACGACGGCGCCGTGCTGGGCGGCGCTGGGGATGCGCAGGGCCCGCGGCACCAGCCGCCACAGCGCCACCGCCGTCGCCAGCGACACGGCCGCCGTGACGAGCTTGGCCAGCAGCTCGATGCCGTAGTCGGGCTGCCACAGCGTCCAGACGGCCAGGACGTGGGTGACGCCGCAGGCGGCGATGAAGGCGCCGAAGAGCCAGGCCAGGCTGCGGTTGGGCAGGTCGGGCCGCTGGCGCAGGAAGCTGAGGATGGCCAGCGGGATCGAGAAGTACGACGCCGCGATCACCGCGTCGCCAGCCACCATGGCCCACAGCACGCCCGGCGACCAGTTCAGGCACACGCCATGCGGCAGGTAGCCGCTGCGGCCCAGCCACGACAAGAGGTCCATTGCCTCGCTCCCCCATCGGCACCCACAAGACGGGCCTGTCACGCACCCCGCTGCAGCAATTGCGCCACCACCGCCACAGCGATGATTTCGGGTTCCTTGCCGCCGATGCCCGGCAGCCCGATAGGGCAGTCCATGCGCGCCAGCGTAGCTTCGTCGATGCCGCGCCGGCGCAGGCGGGCTTCGAAACGTGCCCGCTTGGTCGCCGACCCAATCAGGCCCAGAAATCCAAAATCACCACGCTTAAGAATGGCATAGACGATGGCCATGTCCAGATCGTGGCTATGCGTGAGGACGAGGTAGAAGGCGCCCGCCGGGGCCGCGGCGACCTCGGCCTCGACCGGCTCGACGCAGACGCGTTCGATGTGCGGCGGCAGCGGGTCGGGCGGAAATTCGCTCTCGCGTTCGTCGATCCACTGCACGCGGCAATCGATGCCGCGCAGCAGTTGCACGATGGCGCGGCCGACATGCCCGGCGCCGTAGAGCTGCAGCGTGAAGCGCGGCGCCGGCAGCGGCCAGGCCGCCGGGTCGCACAGCGCCAGCGGCGTGTAGGCGAGGTCGAGCGCGCCGCCGCAGCACTGGCCCAGGCCGGGGCCGAGGGCGACATGCTGCACGGCGCCCTCGCCACGCTGCGGCAGCAGGCCGCGCGCCCGCTCGATGGCCTGCCATTCGAGGTGGCCGCCGCCGATGGTGCCCAGCACCTCGCCGGCCGCCACCAGCATGCGCGTTCCTTTGCCGCGCGGTACCGAACCGCGCGTCGCGGACACCTCCACCACCACCGCGGCGCGGCCCTCGGCGCGCCAGCGCAGCGCCGCGTCGCGCAGCGCCGCGTTCACGGCGCGGCTTGCACCGCCGAGATCGCGCGCAGCAGCGACTCGCTGGTGGCCGGGGCCTGCAGCGGCGGGTCGACGCGGTGGCCGCCGACGGCCGAGACGGCGTCGCGCAGCGCGAAGAAGACCGAGAAGGGCAGCAGCAGCGGCGGCTCGCCGACGGCCTTGCTGCGGTGGATGCTGTCGTGCACGTTGTCGCGCTCGAACAGCCGGGTGTGGAACTGCGCCGGGCAGTCGTTGGCGGTGGGGATCTTGTAGGTGCTGGGGGCGTGGGTGCTGAGCATGCCGGTCTGCGGGTGCCACACCAGTTCCTCCATCGTCAGCCAGCCCATGCCCTGGATGAAGGCGCCCTCGATCTGGCCGATGTCCAGCGCCGGGTTCAGCGAGCGGCCGGCGTCGTGCAGGAGGTCGGCGCGCAGCAGCTTCCATTCGCCGGTGAGCGTGTCCAGCAGCACCTCGCTGACCGCCGCGCCGTAGGCGTAGTAGTAGAACGGGCGGCCCTGCATGGTGTCGCGGTTCCAGCTCAGGCCGGGGGTGGCGTAGAAGCCGTCGCTCCAAAGCTGCACGCGGGCGAAGTAGGCGGCGTTGACGACCTCGGCGAACGGGCGCGCGCGGCCGCCGGCAACGACCTCGCCGTTCGCGAAGGCCACGTCCTCGGGTGCGCCGCCCCATTGCGCGGCGGCGAAGGCGGCCAGCCGCGACCTGATCTGCCGCGCCGCGTCCTGCGCCGCCTTGCCGTTGAGGTCGCTGCCGGTGCTGGCCGCGGTGGCCGAGGTGTTGGCCACCTTGTGCGTGTCGGTGGCAGTGCACCGCACGCGCGCCAGCGGCAGGCCCAGTTCGTGCGCCACCACCTGCGCCACCTTGGTGTTCAGGCCCTGGCCCATCTCGGTGCCGCCATGGTTCACGAGCACGCTGCCGTCGGTGTAGACATGCACCAGCGCGCCGGCCTGGTTGAGGTGGACGACGTTGAAGCTGATGCCGAACTTCAGCGGCGTCAGCGCCAGGCCCTTCTTCAGCACCGGGCTGGTCGCGTTGAAGGCAGCGATGGCGGCGCGACGGGCGCGGTAACCGCTGCTGCGTTCCAGCTCATCGACGAGCGGGTGGATGATGTTGTCGTCGACCACCTGGCCGTAGGGCGTGACGTTGTTGGAAGCTGTGCCGTAGAAGTTGGCGCGGCGCACGTCCAGCGGGTCCTTGCCCAGCTTGCGCGCCACCGAGTCGATCAGCATTTCCACCGCGATCGCGCCCTGCGGGCCGCCGAAGCCGCGGAAGGCGGTGTTGCTCTGGGTGTTGGTCCTGCCCGAGTAGCCGTGCAGGTCGACGTGCGGCAGCCAGTAGGCGTTGTCGAAGTGGCACAGCGCGCGCGTCATCACCGGGCCGGACAGATCCGCCGAATGACCGGCGCGCGAGACCAGTGTGGCCTGTGCGCCGAGCAGCCGGCCTTCGTCGTCGTAGCCGACCTCGGCCTCGTAGTGGAAGCAGTGGCGGCGGCCGGTGATGAGGAAGTCGTCGTCGCGGTCGACGCGCAGCTTGACCGGCCGCTGCAGCCGCGCCGCCGCCACCGCCGCGACGCAGGCAAAGAGGGCCGACTGCGATTCCTTGCCGCCGAAGCCGCCGCCCATGCGCCGGCATTCGACCTGCACCGCATGCGCCGGGCGGTGCAGAGCGTGCGCCACCAGGTGCTGCATCTCGCTGGGGTGCTGGGTCGAGCACAGCACCTTCATGCCGCCGTCCTCGGCAGGCAGGGCGTAGCTGATCTGGCCTTCCAGGTAGAACTGCTCCTGGCCGCCGACGTCGAAGCGCGCCTGCAGACGGTGCGGCGCGGCGGCGATGGCCGCGGCGGCGTCGCCGCGCGCCAGGTGCATGGGCGGCACCACGTACTGCCGTGCGGCATGCGCGGCTTGCGGCGTGAGGATGGGCGGCAGCGTGCTGCAGCGGATGGCGTTCCTGGCCTGGGCTGCGGCGCGGCGCGCGGCGTCGCGCGTCGTCGCGATCACCGCGAACACGGGCTGGCCGAGGTAGCGCAGCGTGGCGCCCGCCTCGCCAGCGAGGATGGGGTCGTCGTGGACCAGCGAGCCGCAGTCGTTGGCGCCCGGCAGGTCGCGCGCCGAGAAGACATCGACGACGCCGGGCAGCGCGCGAATGCGGTCCAGGTCCAGCGCCTCGATGACGCCATGCGCCACCGGCGACAGGCCGAGCGCGGCGTGCAGCGTGCCGGCGAGCTCGGGCAGGTCGTCGGTGTAGGGCGCGGCGCCGGCCACGTGCAGGTGCGCCGACTCGTGCGGCAGGCTGACGCCGACCTGCGCGCAGGCCGCAGTGGCAGGCAGTTCAACCGGCTTGTTCATGGCGCCACCTCGCGCGCGAACACGCTCACGGCCGACTCGGGCAGCGGATCGGCGGGCCGCGTTTCGAGCCAGAACCGGCGCAACAGGTTCTGCGCCACCTGCAGCCGGTAGCCGGCGCTGGCGCGCATGTCCGACAGCGGCTGGTAGTCCTGCGCCAGCGCGACCTGCGCGGCCTGCAGCGTGGCTTCGGTCCAGGGCTGGCCCTGCAGCGCGGCCTCGGCGCCGCGGGCGCGGCAGACGGTGGCGGCCATGCCGCCGCAGGCGATGCGCACGGCCGCGATGCGCTCGCCGTCGAGCTCGATGGCCAGCGCCGCGCACAGCGCCGAGATGTCGCAGTCGAAGCGCTTGCTGATCTTGTAGGCCCGCACCTGCTGCGCCCGCACCCCGCGTCTGGGCACCTGCAGGGCCTGCACGAACTCGCCGGGCTCCAGCAGGTTCTTCATGTAGCCGGTGTAAAAGTCCTCCAGCGGCATCGTGCGCACGCGCTCGCCCTGGCGCAGCACGATGTGCGCACCGAGGGCGATGAGCACCGGCGCCGAGTCGCCGATGGGCGAGCCGTTGGCGACGTTGCCGCCCATCGTGCCGGCCAGGCGTATGGGCAGCGAGGCGAAGCGCAGCCAGACGTCGCGCAGCGCGGGCCATTCGGCCACCAGGGTCTGCCAGGCGTCCTCGAGCGTCGCGGCGGCGCCTATCGTCAGCGTGTCGGGCGTGGTCTCGATGCGCCTGAGCTCGGCGACCTCGCCGATGTAGATGAGCTCGCCGAGGTCGCGAAACTGCTTGGTCACCCAAAGGCCGATGTCGGTGCTGCCGGCCAGCAGCCGCGCCTGCGGCCGCGCCCGCCGCAGCGCTGCGAATTCGACCAGCGTGCGCGGGGCGTGGAAGCTGCCGCCGGCCAGCGGCGGCGCGGCCTGCAGCGCCGCCAGCGCCGCGGCCAGGACCGTGCGGTCCGGCGCCGTCGGTGGCACCGTGAACATGCGCTCGCCGGCGTCGAGGATGGGCCGGTAGCCGGTGCAGCGGCAGAGGTTGCCCGAGAGGTCGTCGGCCAGCTGCTGGCGGCTGGGCACGGTGCCGGCGGCGGCATGGCGCTGGTAGCAGGCCCACAGCGACATCACGAAGCCGGGCGTGCAGAAGCCGCACTGGGAGCCGTGGCAGTCGACCATCGCCCGCTGCGCCGGGTGCAGGGTGCCGTCGGGCGCGGCCAGGTCCTCGACCGTCAGCAGCGCCTTGCCGTCCAGCGTGGGCAGGAACTGGATGCAGGCGTTGACGGGCTTGAGCGTGACGCCGCCGTGGCCGTCGGCCTCGCCCAGCACCACCGTGCAGGCGCCGCAGTCGCCCTCGGCGCAGCCTTCCTTGGTGCCGGTGCAGCGCGCGTCCTCGCGCAGCCACTCCAGCACCGTGCGCGTCGGCGGCGCGCCCGCCACCTCGACGACGGCACCGCGGTGCAGGAAGCGGACGGGGCGGCTGGGTTCGGACATCGGTGGCAGGCCTTGCTGTGGTTTCGCCGCGAAAGTAGCGCGCGGGGCGGGTTGTGAAATATTGCCAGACGCATGATCACTATGCGAATATGGATATGGTGAAGCGTGCCCCCTTCGACACCATCGAGATCCACCTCATCCGCGTCCTCCACACCTTGATCACCGAACGCAGCGTCTCGCGCGCGGCCATGAAGCTGGCCAGCACGCAGCCCGCCGTGAGCGCCCAGCTCAAGCGGCTGCGCCTGCTGACCGGTGACCCCCTTCTGGTGCGTGCCGGCCGCCAGATGCAGCCCACCGAGGTCGCCTTGCAATTGCTGGACCCGGCCGCGCGCCTGCTGCACGAGGCCGAACGCCTGTTCGGTACCCATGGCCTGGGCGCGCGCGCCACGCCCTTTCTGGCGGCGCAGGCCGAGGGCCTGTTCCGCGTCGCCGCCAGCGACTACCTCGACCCCCTGTTCCTGCCCCAGCTGGTGGCGCACCTGAAGCACGCGGCGCCCGGCGTGCGGCTGGAGCTCTTGCCGCTGACGCAGGACTACGACTACCGCCGCCACCTCGCCACCGGCGACGTCGACCTCGTCATCGGCAACTGGCTCGAACCGCCCGAGGAACTGCACCTGGGCCGCCTGCTCAGCGACGAGGTGGTGTGCCTGGTCGCCGACGACCACCCTGCCGTGCGTGGCGGCCGCGGCTGGACGGTGCCGCGCTACCTCGACTGCGAGCATGTCGCGCCCATGCCCACCCACCCGGGGGCGCTGGGCGTCATCGACCAGCACCTGGCGGCGGCGGGGGTGCAGCGGCGCATCGTGGTGCGCGCCTCGCACTTCAGCCTGATCCCGCTGATGGTGGCCGGCAGCCTGCTCGTGCTGACCACCGGGCGGCTGTTCTGCAGCCGCTACGTCGGCACGCTGCCGGTGAAGATCGTGCGCTGCCCGGTGGCCTTCCCGGCCATGAGCTACTACCAGCTCTGGCACGAGCTCACCCACCAGTCGCCTTCGATGCGCTGGCTGCGCGAGCAGGTGCGCGAGGTGGCGCGGCAGCTGCCCGGCCTGCGCATGCCAGCCCGGCCGCCGGCATGATCGCCATCCGCGCTGACCTGCTGGACTTCACCGCCACGCCGGCATGGCAGGGCACGGGCCTGGACGGCGTGCGCTTCCGCCCCGACCACTGGCTGCTGGTCGGCCGCGACGGCCGCATCCTGGGCGCGCAGGCCGAAGACCCGGGGCCGGACTTCGAACGCCACGACCACCGCGGCCGGCTGCTGCTGCCGGGCTTCATCGACACCCATGTCCACTGCCCGCAGCTGGAGGTGCTGGCCAGCTACGGCACCGGGCTGCTCGACTGGCTCGACACCTACACCTTTCCCTCCGAACTGCGCTACGCCGACCCGGACGTCGCCGCCGACGGCGCGGCGCGCTTCCTCGACGCCCTGCTGGCCCACGGCACCACGGCGGCGGTGGCCTTCCCCACCGTGCACCGGGTCGCGGCCGAGGCACTCTTCGCCGCCGCGGCGCAGCGCGGCATGCGCCTGGTCACCGGCAAGGTGCTGATGGACCGCCATGCCCCCGAAGGCCTGCGCGACGACGTCCAGGGCGCCGAGCGCGACTGCGAAGCGCTGATCGCACGCTGGCACGGCCAGGGCCGCAACAGCTACGCCGTGACGGTGCGCTTTGCCGTCACCAGCACGCCGGCGCAGCTGGCCATGGCCGGCGCGCTGGGCCGGCGCCACGCGGGCCTGTACATGCAGACCCACGTCGCCGAGAACGTCGACGAGGTGCGCTGGGTGGCCGAGCTCTTTCCCGAGGCGCGAAGCTACCTCGACGTCTACCATCGGCACGGTTTGCTGCACGAACGCGCCGTTCTGGCGCATGGCATCTGGCTCGACGCCCACGACCGGGCGCTGCTGCGCGACACCGGTGCACAGATCGCCTTCTGCCCCACCAGCAACCTGTTCCTGGGCAGCGGCCTCTTCGACTGGCAGGCGGCCATCGACAGCGGCCACCGCGTCAGCCTGGCCAGCGACGTCGGCGGCGGCACCAGCCTGTCGATGCTGCGCACGCTGGCCGAGGGCTACAAGGTGCAGGCCTTGCGCGGCACCAGGCTCAACGCCTGGGTGGCCCTGCACGCCGCCACGCGCGGCGCCGCCGAGGGCCTGAACCTGGCGCACGAGATCGGCCATCTCGATGCCGGCGCGCTGGCCGACGTCGTCGTCTGGGACTGGGCCAGCGGCGCCGTGGCGGCGCAGCGCGACGCCGCGGCGCGCGGCGCCCTGCCCGGCGTGGCGGCGCAACCGCTGCACGCCCGCGTCTTCGCCTGGATGCTGCTCGGCGACGAGCGCAACGTGGCCGCCACCTACGTGGCCGGCCGCCCATCGCACCAGCGCGCGACAGCATCATGACGCGAACCCGGGCCAGTGGTATGGATATTGCGGAAAGCTGCGCAGAGACGCGCCGTCGCCCGGCCTGCCTGCGCCCCCATCGACCCCATCACCCTGCAGTCGTCCCCTGTCCCATCAACCACAACCCACAGCACGAGGAAACCCATGCAAGTCCTGTCCCGTACCCCCATCGCCATCGCGCTGCTCGCGCTGGCCGCCGGCGCCCAGGCCGCCGACTGGAGCGACACCTCGATCGGCTTTCGCACCGGCAACAAGTTCGCCGAGCCCTTCGAAGGCAACAACATCCACAAGAACATCTTCGACCTGAACCACGTCAGCGGCTATGCGTACGGCAGCAACTTCTTCAACGTCGACTTCCTGATGTCGGACAAGAACGACCCGGCCGGTGCCGGCTCGACCAACGGTGCGCAGGAGACCTACATCGTCTACCGCCACACGCTGGACCTCGACAAGGTGCTGAAGATGCCGATGAAGTTCGGGCCTGTCCGCAACTTCGGCATCACCGCGGGCTTCGACGTCAACGCCAAGACCGACGCCGGCTACAACAGCAAGAAGCGCATGGCCGTGCTCGGGCCGACCGTGATGGTCGACGTGCCGGGCTTCCTGAACATCAGCCTGCTCGAACTGTGGGAGAGCAACGCCCCGTACAACACCTTCAGCGGTGTCAGCACGCCGCGCTACAGCTACAAGGTGCACCCGATGCTGACGGCGGCCTGGGGCATTCCCTTCGGCCCCGGCTTCTCCTTCGAGGGCTTTGCCAACTTCATCGCCAGCAAGGGCACCAACGAGTTCGGCGGCCCGACGGCGGCCGAGACCAACATCGACGCCCAGGTGATGTACGACCTGGGCGCGCTGGCCGGCGCCAAGGGCAAGTTCAAGCTCGGCATCGAGTACCAGTACTGGAAGAACAAGTTCGGCAACCCGGCCAGCGGGCCGGCGGGTTCGGGCGCCTTTGCCAAGACCACGATGGTGCGCGCCGAGTACCACTTCTGACCGCGGCGCTTCGCGCCACCCTGCCCCGGGCGCCCGGGCGCCCGGGGTCCGCGCCTGTCTGAAGTCCAGCCCCATGCTCCGCCTCGAACTCTCCGGCATCAGCAAGCAGTACCCCGCGGTGCGCGCCAACGACCGCGTGAGCCTGCGCGTCAAGCCCGGCGAGATCCACGCCGTGCTGGGCGAGAACGGCGCCGGCAAGAGCACGATGATGAAGATCATCTACGGCGCCGTGCAGCCCGACGAGGGCGAGATGCGCTGGAACGGCCAGCCGGTGAAGATCAAGAGCCCGGCCGAGGCACGCGCCCTGGGCATCAGCATGGTCTACCAGCACTTCTCGCTGTTCGACACGCTGACCGCGGCCGAGAACGTCTGGCTCGGCCTGGGCAAGGGCCTGGCGCTGCCCGAGGTGGCACGCCGCATCGGCGAGGTCGCGCACACCTACGGCCTGGACGTCGATGCGCAGCGGCCCGTCCACACCCTCAGCGTCGGCGAGCGCCAGCGCGTCGAGATCGTGCGCGCGCTGCTGACCAAGCCGCAGCTGCTGATCCTGGACGAGCCGACCTCGGTGCTGACGCCGCAGGCGGTGGAAAAGCTCTTCGTCACGCTGCGCCAGCTCAGCGCCGACGGCTGCAGCATCCTCTACATCAGCCACAAGCTCGACGAGATCCGCGCCCTGTGCCACCACTGCACCGTGCTGCGCGGCGGCAAGGTCACCGGCGAGGTCGACCCGACGCAGGAAACCAACGCCAGCCTGTCGCGCCTGATGATCGGCGCCGAGCCACCGCAGCTGCAGCACCGCCCTTCGCAGGCGGGTGCGCCCGTGCTCACCGTGCGCCAGCTCAGCCTGGCGCGCCAGGACCAGTTCGGCGCCGACCTGCACGACATCGGCTTCGAGGTTCGGGCGGGCGAGATCGTCGGCGTCGCCGGCGTCTCGGGCAACGGCCAGCAGGAACTGATGGCTGCGCTGTCCGGCGAAGACCCGCGCGCAGCGGCCGGCAGCATCACGCTCTCGGGCCACGACATCGCGCAGGCCGGCCCGCGCGCGCGCCGCGCCCTGGGCCTGCACTTCGTGCCCGAGGAACGCCTGGGCCGCGGTGCCGTGCCCATGCTCTCGCTGGCCGCCAACACGCTGCTCACGCGCACCGAGACCGTCTCCAGGGCCGGCTGGATCGCCAGCCGCCGCGTGCAGCGCCTGGCCGAGGACCTCATCGCCCGCTTCAACGTGCGCGCCGGCGGTGCCGGCGCCGCGGCCAAGAGCCTGTCGGGCGGCAACCTGCAGAAGTTCATCGTCGGCCGCGAGATCGCCGCCGGCCCGAAGCTGCTCATCGTCTCGCAGCCCACCTGGGGCGTGGACGTCGGCGCCGCGGCGCAGATCCGCGGCGAGCTCCTCAAGCTGCGCGACGAGGGCTGCGCGCTGCTCGTCGTCAGCGAGGAGCTCGACGAGCTGTTCGAGATCAGCGACCGCCTGCTCGTCATCGCCAAGGGCCGCGTCTCGCCCAGCGTGCCGGTGGCGCAGGCGACGATCGAGCAGATCGGCGAATGGATGTCCGGGCTGTGGCATGCCGAGCCCGCGGCGGCCGGCACGGAGGCCTGAACCATGCTCAAGCTCGAGACCCGCCCGCAACCCTCCAAGCTGATGTCGCTGGCCTCGCCGCTGCTGGCGCTGGCCTTCACCGTCATCATCGGCGTCGTGCTCTTCCTGCTGCTGGGCAAGGACCCGGTGCGCGGGCTGCAGGTCTTCTTCGTCGAGCCGCTGAAGAGCGTCTACGCGCTGGGCGAACTGTCGGTGAAGGCCACGCCGCTGATCCTCATCGCCCTGGGGCTGGCGGTGTGCTTCCGATCGAACGTCTTCAACATCGGCGCCGAAGGGCAGTACATCGTCGGCGCGCTGGCCGCCGGCTATGTCGCGATGCAGGCCGGGCCGGGCACGGCCTGGATGGGCAAGGGCTTCGTGCTGCCCATCCTCGTTGCCGGCGTGCTCGGCGGCATGGCCTGGGCGGGCATCGTGGCGCTGCTGCGCGACCGCTGGAACGCCAACGAGATCCTGGTCAGCCTGATGCTGGTCTACGTCGCCGAACAGGTGCTGGTCTACCTCGTCAACGGGCCCTGGATGGACCCCGACGGCCACAACTTCCCGCAGACCATCACCTTCCTGGCGCAGACGCGCATCCCGCGGCTGGTGACGGGGCTGCGCGCCCACATCGGCGTCTTCATCGCGCTCGGCGCCGTGGCGCTGCTGTGGGCCTTCATGGCGCGCACTTACCGCGGCTTCGCGCTGCAGGTCGGTGGCATGGCACCCGCAGCGGCGCGCTACGCCGGCTTCTCGTCGCGCAGCGCGCTGTGGACGGCGCTGCTGCTCTCGGGCGGCATGGCCGGTCTGGCCGGCGGGCTGGAGGCGGCCGGGCCGCTGGGGCAGCTGACGCCCTACGTGCCGGCCGGCTACGGCTTCGCCGCCATCATCGTCGCCTACGTCGGGCGGCTGCACCCGGTGGGCATCATCTTCTCGGGCATCCTGATGAGCATGTTCTACATCGGCGGCGAACTGGCGCAGTCGCGGCTGGGCCTGCCCAAGTCATTGACCGGCGTCTTCCAGGGCATGCTGCTGTTCACGCTGCTGGCCTGCGACACGCTGATCGTGTACCGCATTCGATGGCAGCGCGCTCCGGCTGCGGTGAGGGCCGCCTGATGGAAGGCTTCGCACTCCTGCTCGCGGCGACGCTGAACGCCGGCACGGTGCTGGCCATCGCCGGCCTGGGCCTGCTCATCAACGAGCGCGCCGGCGTCGTCAACCTCGGCGCCGAGGGGCTGATGCTGATCGCCGCCATCGCCGGCTTCGCCACCGCCGTGCACACCGGCAGCGACACGCTGGCGCTGCTGGCCGGCATGGTGGCCGGCGCGCTGGGAGCGGCGGTGTTCGGCTGGCTCGTCATCTGGCTCAACACCAACCAGGTCGCCACCGGGCTGGCCTTGAGCCTCTTCGGCGGCGGCTTCTCGGCCTTCGTCGGCATCCGCTACGTCTCGGAAAAGCTGTTCGAGCGGCCGCGCTTTTCCATCCCCGTGCTCGCAGACCTGCCCTTCGTCGGCCCGGCCTTTTTCCGCCAGCACCCGCTGGTCTACGGCTGCATCGCGCTCACCTTCGCGCTGAGCTGGTTCCTCTACCGCTCGCGCGCCGGGCTGGTGCTGCGCGCCGTCGGCGAGTCGCCGGAATCGGCCCACGCCCTGGGCTACCCGGTGCGGCGCATCCGCATGGCCGCGGTGATGGTGGGCGGCGCGCTGTGCGGCCTGTCGGGCGCCTACATCTCGGTCGTGTACACGCCGCTGTGGATCGAGGGCATGGTCGCCGGCAAGGGCTGGATCGCGCTGGCGCTGACCACCTTCGCCACCTGGCGGCCGGCGCGGCTGCTGCTGGGCGCCTACCTCTTCGGCGGCGTCACCATGCTGCAGTTCTACCTGCAGGGCCAGGGCGTGCAGGTGCCGACGCAGTTCCTCACCATGCTGCCCTACGTGGCCACCATCGTCGTGCTGGTGCTGATCTCGCGCAACACCGCCTTCATCAAGATCAACATGCCGGCGTCGCTGGGCAAGCCCTTCTTCCCGGGGTCGTAGCATGTGGCCCGCCGTTCCCGTTCCCGACGCTGTTCCCGCCCTTCCCCCACAACAGGAGAGAGTCCCCATGACCATTGAATCCAAGCGCTCGCTGCTCCGGCTGGCGAGCTGGTCCGCCATCGCCGCGGCCGCCGCCCTCGTCGGCTGCGGCAAGAAGGAAGAAGCACCGGCGACCACCGCTGCCGCACCGGCCTCGGCCGCGGCTTCCGCGCCCAAGCCCGAGCCGCTGAAGATCGCCTTCGCCTACCTCGGCCCGGCCGGCGACCATGGCTGGACCTACGCCCACGACAACGCCCGCAAGGCCATCGAGCAGGAATTCGGCGACAAGATCGCGACCAGCTTCGTCGAGAACGTGCCCGAGTCGGCCGACGCCGAACGCATCTTCCGCGACATGGCCAGCCAGGGCAACAAGCTCATCTTCGGCACCAGCTTCGGCTACATGGAGCCGATGCTCAAGGTGGCCACCGACTTCCCCGACGTGAAGTTCGAGCACGCCACCGGCTACAAGCAGGCCGCCAACCTGCGCAGCTACGACAGCCGCAGCTACATGGGCGCCTACATGGCGGGCATCATCGCCGGCAAGATGACCAAGACCAACACGCTGGGCGTGGTCGGCTCCATCGCCGTGCCCGAGGTCATCCGCAACATCAACGCCTACACCCTGGGCGCGCAGAGCGTGAACCCGAAGATCAAGACCAAGGTGGTCTGGGTCGGCAGCTGGTTCGACCCCCCGAAGGAAACCGAAGCGGCGCAGAGCCTGATCAACGGCGGCGCCGACGTGCTGCTGCAGAACACCGACTCCACCGCGGTGCTGCAGACGGCCGAGAAGAACAAGAAGTACGCCTTCGGCTGGGACAGCGACATGTCCAAGTTCGCACCCGAGGCGCACCTGGCCTCGGCCATCATCAACTGGACGCCCTACTACAGCAAGGCCGTGCACGACGTGCTCGACGGCAAGTGGCAGGGCAGCACCGCCACCTGGTGGGGCGTGAAGGAAGGCGTCAACGACATCGTCGCCATCAGCGACAAGGTGCCGGCCGAGGTGAAGGACCTGGTCGCCAAGGCCAAGGCCGGCCTGGCCGACGGCAGCGTCGATGTCTTCAAGGCGCCGTTGACCGGGCAGGATGGCAAGCCGGCGCTGAAGGCAGGCGAGACCGCCGACGACAAGTTCCTGGGCGGCATGCTCTTCTACGTCAAGGGCGTCGAGGGCAAGGTGCCCAGCGACAAGAAGTAGACCGTCCCGCACGGCGGCAGGGCCGGGACACTGGCCCTGCCCTGCCCGGGGCCTGCCCGCACACGCGGGCGGGCCTTGGAGCGCTCAGCGCCGCCCGGCCACCATGGCAACGCCGGCACAGGTGATGGCGATGCCGCAGGCCGCCAGCCAGCCCGGCGCGACGCCGAAGAGCAGCCACTCCAGCGCCACCGCGATCAGCGGCGTCAGGAAGAACAGGCTCGTCACCTTGGTCGCATGGCCGCGACGCATGAGGCCGTGCAGCGCGTTCACGCCGGTGATGGACGAGCCGATGACGAGGAAGGCGATGGCGCCCAGCAGGGTCCAGCTCCAGTGCACCGCGAAGCCTTCGACGGCCCAGGCCAGCGGCGCCAGCACCGCCACCGACAGGCCGAACTGGACGAAGGCGGCGCTGCGCAGGTCCACCGCCGCGCAGAACACGCGCTGGTAGAGCGTGCCGGCGGTGATGGCCGCCAGCGACACCGCCACCGCCCCCAGGCTGCCCGCGCTGAGGGCGCGCACGTCGACCTTGTGCCAGACCACCAGCGTCACGCCGGCCAGCCCCAGCAGCACGCCGGCCCATTGGCCGCGCCGCAGCCGCTCGCCCAGCCAGCGCTGCGCCACGATGGCGGTGAACAGCGGCTGCGTGGCCAGGATCAGCGCCGTGATGCCGGCCGACATGCCGAGGTACTGCGAGTAATGGCTGCCACCGAGGTTGACGGCGTGCATCAGCAGGCCGGCCACGGCGACGTGGCCGAACTCGCGCCGCGTGCGTGGCCAGGGCGGCCGCGCCCACAGCAGCCAGGGCGCCATGCACAGCAGGCCGAAGCAGAAGCGCAGGGTGAGGAAGGTGAAGGGCGGCGCCTGGCGCAGGCCGGTCTTGCTGGCCAGGTAGCCCGAGCCCCAGACGAGCACGAAGTACCAGGCCAGGGCGGTGTCGCGGCGCTCGGCGGCAAGGGCGGTCGGGTCGGGGGCGGTGGCCATGGGCGGCGCATGCTAACCATCGCCGCCTTGCGTCGCGCCGACGGGCCCAGAATCGGGCCCTTAGCCAGGCCGCCGCGGATGAAGCAAGAAGAGCCCTACAACGCCCTCGAGGCCGACCCCTACCGCCCCGTCTCGCTGCGCCGCCGCCTGCTCATCGGCCTGCTCGCCATCGCCACCGCCATCACGGTGGTGCTGACGCTGCTGTACCCGCCCGGGGGCATCAAGCGCCATCGGCCGGCGGTGCCGGTGTGCAGCGATGGCCAGGGCGAGGGCTGCGTCGGCGGGCGCGTCGAGCTCATCAACATGGCGCCGGAGCCGCCGGCCGAAGCAGCCAGCGCGTCGCGCTGAAGCCACGGCGCAAGGCGCGCGGACGGGCTCAGATCGGAATCTCGAAGATCGCCTTCAAGGTCCAGCGGTCGGACGCCGTGGTCAGCCCGCGCCCGATGCCGACATTGAAGACCCAGGGCTTGCGGTCCACGTCCAGCGCCAGGTAGATGCGCTGGTCCTGCTGCTGCCACGGCAGCGTGCGGCCCAGCGCACCCGGGGCGGCGTAGTACTCGAAGCCGGCCGCCAGCCCGCCGCCCACCTGCCGCGCCACCTTCAGGCCCAGGTCCAAGCCCGGTCGTTGGCCGGCCAGGCCGTCGGAAAGGTCGAAGCCCAGCGTCGGGTTCAGGGCCACCAGCCACTGCGGGCTGCGCCAGCCAACGATGAAGCGCGCCTCGGCCGAGCTGCGCGACTCGGCGTAGCGCCGCGCCAGCCGCGACAGCTCGACGTTGACGCCACCGAAGGCGCCCTGCCCGTCCTGCGGCTGCAGCGGCAGCCACTTCAGGCGCAGCTTCAGGCCGGCGAGGTCGTAGCGGCCCCGGGGGTCGAGCACGGTGGGCAGGTACAGGCCGAGCTCGACGTCGCGGCTCAGCCCGTAGGAGAACTCGGGCGTGATGCGCAGGCCGTGCTGCGGCGGCAGTTCGCCGGGGTAGTCGGGCGTGTTGCGGCCCTTGGGCGTGGCGTTGGCATGCAGTTCCAGGCCGAACTCGCCGGGGGCGTTGATGCCGTCGTCGTAGACCTGGATCTCGTCCTGCAGTTCAGCGTGCGCCGTGGCGGCCGGCGCCAGGGCAAGGACGGACGAGGCGGCAAGGATCAGCGCGGGGTGTCGCATGGATGTCGGCAAGGGGCACTTGCCGACGATGCTAGCGCCGCCGCTTCAAGTCCTCGGCTCGCCCTGGCGATTGACCATCACCACGCGCCCGGGCGGTGTCGTCGTCTGCATGCGGTGCGGCTGGCCGCGGAAGGTGTAGCTCACGTCCCAGTACTCGGGTTTCGCGCTGCCGGGCACGGCCGCGCAGCGCTGCACGTCCGGGGTGGCCGGGGCGCCGCGACCGACCTGGGCGCCGACGGCGGCCCCGGCCACGACACCGCCGGCGGTGGCGATGTCCTTGCCCGTGCCGCCACCGATCTGGTGGCCCAGGATGCCCCCCAGCAAGGCGCCGGCCAGGGCCCCGGGCACGTTGGCACCGCGGTCGCCTTCGACCTGCTGGCGTTCGACCCAGCAGCGCTGCTGCGGCGGGCCGACGACAGCGTGCACCGAGGTCACCTGGGCCTCGTAGAGCCGCTCGCCGCCGCGGCGCCGGAAGTCGCCGCCGCGGCGGTCGTCATCGTCGCCACGCCCCTGCGGCGCTGCGGGGCGCAGCGACGAGACGCGGTCGCCCAGCCCCAGCGCCGACAGCGAAGCGTAGCGGCCCGCGGGCAAGGTGACGCAGCGGCCGCCGTAGCCGGCGTCGTCGCAGAGTTCCCAGCGGCCGCCGGAGATCACCAGCGACGAGGCGCGGTCGTTGAAGCCGAACTCCTTCAGGTTGGCCACCGCCTCGGGGGTGCTGAAGGCGCGGCCGCCGTAGTCCGGGTTCTCGTACAGCGTGACCTGGGCGGCGGCGGGCAGGGCCCAGACCAGCGTGGCCAGCGCAGTGGCCCTCAAGAGTGCGTTTTTCATGAAGGGCAGTGTCGCTGCCGCCCCGTCCGCGCGGCAGCGGCCCGGGCCGCGCTGCGGCGTAGGCCGCCGCCTACGCCGCCCCCTGCGGCACGCCTTCACTTGCCCGTCAGCGTCGACGAGGCACCGGGCGAGAGCTTCAGGTTCAGCAGCGTCGTCGTCTGGTCGGCCTTGCCGTCGGCGGTACGGTTGCGGCCCACGCGCAGTTCGAGCCACAGGCCTTCGGACAGGCGCTTGTCGATGCCCAGTGCCGACTTGAAGGTGCTGTTCGAGACGCCCGTGCTCGAGCCCTTGGCATTGCTGATCTCGGCCAGCGCATAGAGGTCCTGCGCCTGCAAAGCGCGGTAGGTCCAGCGCGCCGCCACCAGCGTCGAGTTCTTGTAGTCCGGCGTGGTGGCGATGGTGGACACGTCCAGCGCCTGGCGGGTGCTGCGCACGGTGACGTTGACGAGGCTGTCGGGGTTGGGCCCCAGCGCCAGGGCCAGCGATGCCGAGCGCCCCAGCGACAGCCGCGGCGCGCCCGCGTCGGGCCCCTGGATCCAGCCCTGGCCCACCGTCAGGCCCACCTGGCTGGCGTTCCACTTGGCCTTGGCGCGGTCGACGGCGTCGCTGACGCAGGCCTTGTAGACCGGCGCGGCCTGCTCGCTGAAGGCCTGTTCCTTCTCGGCCCGCTGCTTGGCCTGCAGGTTGGCCTGATCGAGATCGACACCTGGCTGCTTCATCAGCTCAAGGAAGATCTGGTTCTGGCGCGCGGCGAGGTCGAAGGCCATCTTGCTCAATTGCGTGCACTTGGCGAACCCTTCATAGCCCGCCAGCGCCGGGTCGTCGGCCTTGTCGAGGTACATCGCCAGGTGCAGCGCCATCGCCTCCTGCTTGTAGTCCACGCCGCCCTGCGTGTTGACGTTCTGGGCATAGCTGAAGGTGGTGCCGGCCCACAGCCGCGAGCCGGTGCTCTGCCGGTAGTCGCTGATCGACACCGGCGCGAAGCGCGTGCGGGCCGGCGTGAACGAGAGCCCGAAGCCGGCCTTGCCCGAGCCCGAGCTCAGGGCCTGCAGCGCGGCGACGAAGTCCTTGGGCGCCTGCAGGTTGCTGATGGCGCTGGAAGACAGCCCGAGCATCTCGCCGGCCGAGACGGCGCCGGGGCTGAGGTCGGCCAGGTACTTGGCGATGGGGTCGGCGTCCTCGGGCGCGGCAAGCGCAAGGGCAGGGACCGCCAAGGCCACGACACCGGCGAAGGCGCGGCGGGCGAACATGGTGCGGCGCGCCCGGTTCATGACACGCGCAGGACGAAGGACTGGCTGTCGTGCTCTTCCTCGCTGGCGTCCGTCACGTCGCCCTGCGCCGAGGCCACCTTCTTGCCGCCGATGGAGACCGACGCGTTGTACGAAGTGCCGAAGGCGCCGTGGCTGAAGGCCGCGACCATGACGGTGCATGCATAGTCGCCCGGCGGCAGCACCGTCGAGCCCGTGGTTTGCACGCCCGAGCCGTCGGGAAAGCTGAAGTGCGTGCCGTCGGAGATGACGACGTGGATCATGACGTTGGCCTGGCCGCTGTCGCCCAGCACGAAGGGCACCTGCGGCCCGGCGATGCTGCAGATGCCCTTGACCACGTTCTTGCTCAATTGCAGGTCCATGCTGGCTCCCGAATGGTTGGGGCCGCCAGCATCGGCGCATGCCGCGCCGGCTGCATCCCCAGCCAGATGGATTGCCCGGGCGCGGCTTCAGTGCAGCCAGTGCGCCACCAGCGGCATCAGCAGCGACGCCAGCACCACCTGCAGCCCGAGCGCGATGCCGGCGTAGGCGCCGGCGTCGGCATGCACCTGCAGCGCCCGCGCCGCGCCGATGCCGTGCGAGGCGGTGCCCAGCGCGAATCCGCGCACCGACCAGTCGGTGATGCCCAATGCATTGAAGAGCGTGCGCGCCGAGACCGCGCCGACCATGCCGGTGACGACGGCGAAGACCGCGGCCAGCGCCGGCACGCCGCCCAGGCGTTCGGCGATGCCCATGGCCACCGGCGCCGTCACCGACTTGGGTGCTAGCGAACGCAGCACCTCGGGCGGCAGGCCCAGCGCCCAGCCGATGGCCACCGCGCTGCCCGCCGCCGCCGCGCCGCCCACCAGCGCCGCCAGCACCAGCGCCGGGCC
>CAIWPS010000356.1 GCA_903914615.1 uncultured beta proteobacterium
GCCGAGAACGCCATCCCCTGCTCGGCCAAGACCGGCATGGGCCTGGACGAGATCCTCGAGGCCGTCATCACCCGCATGCCGCCGCCGCGCGGCAAGCCCGACGGACCGCCGCGGGCGATGATCGTCGACAGCTGGTTCGACAACTATGTCGGCGTCGTGATGCTGGTGCGCGTGGTCGACGGCAGCCTGTCCAAGGGCGAGCGCATCCGCATGATGGCCACCAACACCGTCTACGGCATCGAGCAGATGGGCGTGTTCACCCCCAAGAGCGTGGCGCGCGACACCCTCAAGGCCGGCGAGGTGGGCTTCGTCATCTGCGGCATCAAAGAGCTGCAGGCGGCCAAGGTCGGCGACACGATCACGCTGGACAAGAAGCTGCCCAACAACGCCGGCCCGGCCGCCGAGGCCTTGCCCGGCTTCAAGGAGATCCAGCCGCAGGTCTTTGCAGGCCTGTACCCCACCGAGGCGAGCGAGTACGACCAGCTGCGCGACGCGCTGGAAAAGCTCAAGCTCAACGACAGCAGCCTGCGCTACGAGCCCGAGGTCAGCCAGGCCCTGGGCTTCGGCTTCCGTTGCGGCTTCCTGGGCCTGCTGCACATGGAGATCGTGCAGGAGAGGCTGGAGCGCGAGTTCGACCAGGACCTCATCACCACCGCACCCAGCGTCGTCTACGAGGTCGAGCTCAACGACGGCACGGTGATCAAGGTCGAGAACCCGAGCAAGATGCCCGACCTCGGCCGCATCCGCGAGATCCGCGAGCCCATCGTCACCGTGCACCTGTACATGCCGCAGGACTCGGTGGGCCCGGTGATGACGCTGGCCAACCAGAAGCGCGGCCAGCAGATCAACATGTCCTACCACGGCCGCCAGGTGCACCTGACCTACGAGCTGCCGCTGGCCGAGATCGTGCTGGACTTCTTCGACAAGCTCAAGAGCGTCAGCCGCGGCTACGCCAGCATGGACTACGAGTTCAAGGAATACCGCGCCGCCGACGTCGTCAAGGTCGACCTGATGATCAACGGCGACCGCGTTGATGCGCTGTCGATCATCGTGCACAAGGCGCAGAGCGTGTACCGCGGCCGCGCCGTCGCGGCCAAGATGCGCCAGCAGATCCCGCGCCAGATGTACGACGTGGCCATCCAGGCCTCCATCGGCGCGAACATCATCGCCCGAGAAGACATCAAGGCGCTGCGCAAGAACGTGCTGGCAAAATGCTACGGCGGCGACATCACTCGCAAGAAGAAGCTGCTCGAAAAACAGAAGGCCGGCAAGAAGCGCATGAAGCAGATCGGCGCCGTCGAGGTGCCGCAGGAAGCCTTCCTCGCCATCCTCCAAGTGGACGATTGATGACCCCAATGAGTTCTCTGACCGCCGTGCTCTACGGCGTCCTTGTCGTCTACCTCGGCGGCTGGTTCCTCGGCTTTTGGACAGGCAACTTCTCGCTGCTGCTGTTCGTCCTGACGCTGGTCACGCTGGCCTTCTGGCTGGCCGAGCGCTTCCACTTCAAGCCGCGGCGCCTGGAGGCCGCGAAGACGTTGGAGCAGCAGGCCGCGACGCGCCGCGCCGAGCTGGCGAAGATGGGCATCGAACGCGTCGACGGCGACGTCGAGGAAGCCCGGTCCAGGCTGCTGATGCAGCCCTGGTGGCTGGACTGGACGGCGGGCCTGTTCCCCGTCATCCTCATCGTCTTCCTGCTGCGCAGCTTCCTCTTCGAGCCCTTCAAGATCCCCTCGGGGTCGATGGTGCCGACGCTGATGGTGGGCGACCTCATCCTCGTCAGCAAGTACCACTACGGCGTGCGGCTGCCGGTGATCAACAAGAAGATCATCGACAACCACGCGGTCGAGCGCGGCGACGTGATGGTCTTCCGCTACCCGGTGGACCCGCGGCTGGACTACATCAAGCGCGTCGTCGGCCTGCCCGGCGACGAGGTGGCCTACCTGAACCAGACGCTGACCATCAACGGCCAGAAGATCGAGACCGTGGCCCAGGGCGAGCACTACGACGACGACAGCATGAGCTACGCGCCGCTCTACACCGAAAAGCTCGGCAAGGTGGAGCACCAGATCCGTGTCGACCCCCGCCGCGCCGCCTACTTCGGCCCAGAGCCGCACCGCTTCCCGTACTCGGAAAACTGCCGCTACAGCCCCGAGGGCGTGGTCTGCAAGGTGCCGCCAGGCCACTACTTCATGATGGGTGACAACCGCGACAATTCGCAGGACTCGCGGTTCTGGGGATTCGTACCGGACGAGAATATCGTCGGCAAGGCATTCTTCGTGTGGATGAACTTCGGCAACCTGGGGCGTATCGGTTCCTTCAGATGAACGACCACCGGGCAGGAGGCAGCAGGCCATGAAGGCAGTCACCCATCGCCCCCGCGAGGCACGCCCGCCATTGCGGCGCGCCCCACGCGCGTCGGCGCGCCGAGTTCGCCAGCGCGGCATCACCCTCTTCGGCCTGGCCTTCTGGGCCCTGCTCGTCGGCTTCACCGGCTACCTGCTGGTGCGCATCCTGCCGACGCTGAACGAGTACCTCACCATCCAGCGCACCGTCGAGCAGATCGCCAAGGCCAACCCCGCCACCGTGGCCGAGGCGCGCCAGGCCTTCGACAAGCAGAAGGACATCGAATACTCCATCACGTCAGTCAGCGGCAGCGACATCACGGTGACCAAGGAGAACGACAAGGTCGTGATCGGCTTCGCCTACGACAAGCTGGTGCCCATCTACGGGCCCGTCTACGTGCTCATCAAGTACGAGGGGCGGTCCAAATAGGCGGCATCGACACACGGCTGGCACCGGCGCTGCAGGCCCTGCAGCAGCGCCTGGGACATGTCTTCGCGCGGCCCGAGCTGCTGCGGCGTGCGCTCACCCACCGAAGCTGGGGCGCCGAGCACAACGAGCGGCTGGAATTCCTGGGCGATGCCGTGCTGAGCCTGGCGGTCTCGGGCCTGCTTTACGAACGACTGGCCGACAGCGACGAAGGCGACCTCACGCGCGTACGCGCCCACCTCGTGCGCGAGGACAGCCTGCACCGCGTCGCCCTGGCGCTGGGGCTGCCCGAGGTGCTGCGGCTGTCCGAAGGCGAGCAGCGCGGTGGTGGTGCGCAGCGCCCGTCGATCCTGGCCGACGCCGTCGAGGCCCTCATCGGCGCCGTGTTCCTGGACGGCGGCTTCGAGCCCGCGCATGCGCTGGTGCAGCGCCTGTTCGGCGAGGTCATCCAGGCCACCGAGGCCGACAACTGGGGCAAGGACGCCAAGACCGAACTGCAGGAATGGCTGCAGGCCCGTCGCGTGCCGGTGCCGGCCTACCGCATCACCGCCACGCGTGGCCAGCCCCACGCCCAGATCTTCGAGGTCGAATGCGCGGTGGCCACGCTGGGACTGGCCGCGCGCGGCGAAGGGCGCTCGCGCCGCACGGCCGAGCAGGAAGCCGCGCGCCGGCTGCTCGAGCAGCTCAAGGCCAGCGACCAGCCCGGCGGCCCGCTGAGGTCATGATGTCGGCGCAGCCGTGAGCGACGAGCCGAAAGCCGTGCCGCAGCGCTGCGGCCTGGTGGCCATCGTCGGCCGCCCCAACGTCGGCAAGAGCACGCTGCTCAACGCCCTCGTCGGGCAGAAGATCAGCATCACCAGCAACAAGGC
>CAIWPS010000357.1 GCA_903914615.1 uncultured beta proteobacterium
CAGGAAGGCCGTGCAATTGGCCGTGGGCGCGCCGCTTCCCGACGACATGTTGGGCTTCCCGTTGATGGTTTGCGCCAATGCCGGATAATTCGAGGTGGCCGGCAGAGCTTGATACTGCGCCGCCGCAGTTGCAGCGCACAGTAAGGCGAGAACGAAGATCTTTCTCATGGGAGGATGGCGCTCCATTGCGCCTGAGTGATGTTGGCGTACTGCGGAGTCTCGTCGATGAGATGCCAGGACAGCCCGCTCGAAGCCGTCCCTCCAACCAAAGTCACCCCGTGCGGAGCAACCCCGGAGAGGGTTTGAAACGCCAGGAGCGTTGTGAAAAATACGTTTATCATTGTTGACTCCCCGGAAAACCTGGAATGTTGGGAATGTGCGGACGTGTAATCGTGGGGAACTTAGGCCAGCGGTGTGGAGGATGATAGCATCCTGAGAATGTCAGTAGGGCCAGAATAATCCAGAACTTCACAAAGGGTTTCCATTCGGCACTGCTGCTGGAGGTTGACTCTCGAGCTGTCTGAGGTAAAACTGAATCCGAGGGATGGACAGATTGGGCGTGGTCTCTTTCGGATCGATCGTGCCCTTGGATTTCAGATCGTCCATGATGCTTCCCAATTGCGCGTTGGCCGCGGGTCCGGGTTGGATCTTTCCAAGAGCCTCTGAGGTTACGCCCTGATCGTGGAGGACTTTCGCGATTGCCGGGCCGATACGGTCTCCCTTGGCCATCGCGTTCCGGTTGATGATTTCCTGGACGTTGAGCTGGCGCTGATTCATATTGCCCGCTTCGGTAGACATCCAATCGGGGAGAGACCCGCCGAGGTCCGGCACGGTAGACTGCGGCGGAGCTGCTGCCGGAGGCGCCGCAACCGGAGCCGCCTGGTTGCCATTCACCGGAGGCGCGGCGCCGTTCGGTGGATTAGGCGATGGAGGACGGGCATTCTCTGCCGCCAGGCGATTTAGATTGTCGGCGATGGATTGAATTCGCGCCGCCCCTTGCGGATCTTCCGCGGCCAGCTTCAGGAATTGTTTCTGGGTCATCTCCGCGACGTGCCAGGGTTCTACCTTGAAAGGACCTGCAGGTTGTTGAGTCTGCGGGAACTCCTGTTGCAGGCGCGCTGCGGATTCTTCGATTGCACTGGGACTTGAGGTAACCGGAGTTGCCGGCGATTGCGAAACGGGAGGGGAGGGCGCCGGAGGACGCGCTGGGAATTGGCCGGGAAGAGCGCCGCCAGGGGGAGGCTGATATTCCGGCGTGGGCGGTCGATATACGGATCGCGGGCCCGCATTGGCGGGATAAGAGGCGGGAACCGCCTGCTGTGGAGCTGAGTCCCGTGCGCCGGGCGCATTGGTGCCGGCGGGCGTCTCCGCTTGCGGGGCGGGAGTGCGCCAATCCTCACCGGTTGCAGCGGCCTGCTGTAATGCCTGGTCTACAAGCGTCGGAGTTCCGGCTGGAACGATATCGGAAGCCGCCCCGGTGGCTTCCCAGTCGGGTTGCGCGCGCAGGATGCGCGCCTGCTCGATGGCGGATTTGGCGGCGCTCGCTCCTTTCGCGAGCGCTGCGCCTGCCTGACGAGCTGCCGGATACATCGCCACCCACCGCATCGGGCCAGCCGCCGCGGGGATGGATTCCGCCACTGCTGCGCCTGCGCCGCCCTTGAGCGCTGCGCTAGCTAGATCGGGACCTGCGGCCTTAGCTGCCGCCTTGGCAGCTGTCCCGAGGTCGGCAGCGGTCTCTCCAGCCTTGCCCGCGGCGCCCGGTGCGAGCGTTGCCAAAGTGTCGCCGTAAGCATTGGTAATCGGCTCATCGAACCCCATCGGCAGGCTTTGCGGCATCTCGCCCTTGCCGGCCATGGCGTCGAGCGCCTGGCGTGCGGGTGTCCTGAATCCGCTCTTGGCCCAATCGATTAACTGACTGGGGATGTTTATCAGCCCTTCCACGGGCGCACCGAGAACGTGGGCCGCCATTCGCATGTACTTTGCAGCGGTGGATTCCTGATCGGGCTCTGTGGGAGGTTTCTGGCTGGCAAGCCATTCTCCCGGATCGGTGAGGGTCTTCCCACCGGCTGCTGGCTGAGGCTGTGCGCCCTGCCGCGCCAGCCATTGGCCGGGATCGGTGAGTGTGATTTGCGCCTGGGGATCGGCCATCTATTTCACCGTGTACCCCGCGCTTTGAATGGCATCTTGCGCCGCGGCATCGCTCAGATTGTGTGCCACTCCGTAAGCATGGACC
>CAIWPS010000358.1 GCA_903914615.1 uncultured beta proteobacterium
GCGACGTCATCTCATCCAGGCCGCACTCGCTGCGGGCAGCGGCGTGTCGGGCCGGCTCTTCGCCGCCGGCGCGGCCACCTCGACGCCGCGCTTCCTGCTCGTCTTCCTGCGCGGCGGCTACGACGCCGCCAGCCTGCTCGTGCCCGCCGGCAGCAGCTTCTACCGCGAGGTGCGGCCCAACATCGCCATCCCGCCCGCCACCGCGGGCGTGAAGGGCGCGCTGGCACTGAATGCCGACTGGGGGCTGCACCCGGCGCTGGAAGGCTCGGTGCTGCCGCTGGTGCTGCGCCGCCAGGCCTGCTTCGTGCCCTTCGCCGGCACCGACGACACCACGCGCAGCCATTTCGAGACCCAGGACAGCATCGAGCTCGGCCAGGCCGAAGGCACGCCGAAGCGCGACTTCAGCTCGGGCTTCCTCAACCGCCTGGCCGCCGTGCTGCAGGGCCCGCAGCCGGCCAGCGAAGCCATCGCCTTCACCGACCAGCTGCCGCTGGTGCTGCGCGGCGAGCTGGGCATCGCCAACCTGTCGCTGAAGAACGAGCCCAAGCCCGGCGACGCGCGGCTGCGCCAGTCGCTGGCGGCGATGTACCGCGACCACCCGCTGGGCACGCCCATCGACGAGTCCTTCCAGGTCCGCGACGAGGCCGCGCGCGACATGGCCGCGGCACCGGCCGGCGCGGCCTCGGCGGGCGCGATGGCCGGCGAGATGGTGGCCGCCAACCGCAATGCCATCAATGCCAAGGGCTTCGAGCTCGAAGCGCGGCGCATCGCCCGGCTGATGCGCGAACGCTATGCGCTGGGCTTCGTCGATGTCGGCGGCTGGGACACCCACGTCGGCCAGGGCGCGGCCACCGGCTACCTGGCCTCGCGCCTGGAAGAGCTGGGCCGCGGCCTGGCCGGCTTCGCCGACGAGATGGGCGAGCCCGCCTGGCGCAACACCGTGGTGATGGTGATCAGCGAATTCGGCCGCACGATGCGCGAGAACGGCAACCGCGGCACCGACCACGGCCACGGCAGCGTGCACTGGGTGCTGGGCGGGGCGCTGGCCGCCGGCCCGGTGGCCGGCGCGCAGCAGGCCATCGAAGCCAAGACGCTGTTCCAGAACCGCGACCTGCCGGTGCTCAACGAGTACCGCGCCACCCTGGCCGGCCTGTTCGCGCGCCAGTACGCGCTGACGCCGGCGCAGGTCGACCAGGTCTTCCCCGGCGTGCGGCCACGGGGGCTCGGGCTGGTCTGACCAGGGCCCAGGTCGCCGGGGCTTCTGAGCCGGCCGCGCCGGCTTCACCCTGCAGACTCGGAACTGCACTTTTCTTTACCTCGCAACGGGGCCTTGCGGGCCCCGGTTTCGCGGGGGGTGAGGCTTGTCCCAACCGCCTCCGGCTGGTTACCGTCAAGTCACGTCCTGGCGCGCTGCGAAGCTGCGGTGCGCCAGGCTGCAGACGGTCGCTCCCGCGCCCCTGCGCCGAAGCTCATCAACCCTAAGGGAAGAGGTACGTTCATGAGGAAACTCGTCAGTGCGACGTCGATGGCCATGGCACTCGCCGGCTTGGGGCTCGCTGCGCAGGCGGCGCCGGCAGGGTTGCCGACGGCGACCATCCGCGGCGCCGTCTCGGAGCTGCGGCTCGTCACCCTGACCGGCAACACGCGCCCGGAAGCGACGGCCGAGAACGATCTCGGCAAGGTGGCCGACGGCCTGGTGCTGCCCAACATGCAGCTGCAGCTCAAGCGTTCGCCCGAACGCGAGGCAGCACTGAAGCAGTACATCGACGACCTCCACAACCCGCGCTCGCCCAACTACCACCAGTGGCTGACGCCGCAGCAGTTCGCGACGAACTACGGCGTGGCACAGGAAGACGTGGCCGCCGTGACGGGCTGGCTGCAGTCGCACGGCTTCACCGTCAACGGCGTCGCCCCCAGCGGCCTGACGGTGGACTTCACGGGCACCGCGGCGCAGGTGGCCGGCGCCTTCCACACCGAGATCCACCAGCTCAGCGTCAAGGGCGAGGCGCACATCGCCAACGTCAGCGACCCGCAGATCCCGGCGGCGCTGCAGACCGCCGTGGTCGGCGTCGTCTCGCTGCACGACTTCCGCCCGAAGGCGCACAACGTGCCGCACCGCACGTCGCCGAACTACACCGTCAACGGCGCCAGCGGCACCTATCACGCCCTCGTGCCGGCCGACATCGCGACCATCTACAACCTCGCGCCTCTGTGGGCCTCAGGCTATTCGGGCCAGGGCCAGACCATCATGGTCGTCGAGGACACCTACCTCTACACCACCACCGACTTCACGACCTTCCGCAAGACCTTCGGCCTCGCGCGCGCCTACCCCTACGGCAGCCTGAGCCAGGTCAGCCCCACCGGCGCGGCGACCTGCACCAACCCCGGCTACGCCGCCAACGGTGACGACAGCGAGGCCGCCATCGACGTCGAATGGGCGTCGGCCGCGGCGCCGAACGCGGCCATCGTGCTGGCAGCCTGCAAGAACACGACCACCTTCGGTGGCCTGATCGCCTTGCAGAACACGCTCAACGGCCCTGCGGCGAGCCTGCCTTCCGTGGTCAGCATCAGCTACGGCGAGGCCGAGGTGGCCAACGGTGCTGCCGCCAACGCCGCCTACAACACCGCCTACCAGCAGGCGGTGGCCGAAGGGGTGTCGATCTTCGTGTCCTCGGGCGACGAGCTGGCCGACAGCTACGACGGCGGCAACATCGGCACCCACGGCATCGGCATCAGCGGCTTTGCCTCCACGCCCTACAACGTCGCCGTCGGCGGCCTGGACTTCGGCTACACGGTGGACGGCGTCGACCCCGCGACCTACTGGAGCGCCAACAACGGCAACAGCTATGGCTCGGCGCTGTCGTACATCCAGGAGGTGCCGTGGAACGCGTCGTGCGGCAGCCCGATGACGTCGTCGATCTACGGCAACTGCGCGTCGCAGGCCACGGGTTCGAAGTGGCTCAATGCCTACGGCGGCAGCGGCGGGCCCAGCGGCTGCGCCACCGGTGCGAAGGCCACCACGGGCGTCGTCAGCGGCACCTGCGCCGGCTACGCCAAGCCGGCCTGGCAGGCCGGCCTGGTGGGCAACCCCAGCGACGGCGTGCGCGACATTCCTGACGTCGCCCTGTTCGCGTCCAACGGCATCTTCGACGCCTACTACGTGACCTGCTGGTCCAACCCCAGCACCTCCACCACCGAGGGCGGCGGCTTCACCTGCAATGGCGCACCCAGCGGCTGGGCGGGCTTCGGCGGCACCTCGGTGTCTTCGCCCATCATGGCCGCCATCCAGGCGCTGGTGAACCAGAAGACGGGCAGCCGCTGGGGCAACCCGAACACCGTCTACTACAAGATGGCCAACAGCGAGTACGGCGCCAGCGGCTCGGCCAGCTGCAATTCGACGACCGTCAACAAGCTGCTCAACACCTGCGTCTTCTACGACGTGACCGAGGGCGACATCATCGGTGGCTGCAAGCCGCTGGTGAAGACCAGCGGCGGCGTCACCACCGTCACGTCCTACAACTGCTACGGCGGCGCCTACAACACGACGAGCAAGGTCTACACCCTGGGCACCTCGTCGGTCTCCAGCGTCGTCAACCAGCCCGCCTACCAGTCCACCGTGGGCTGGGACTTCGCCAGCGGCATCGGTTCCGTCAACGCCTACAACCTGGTCATGAACTGGGCCCCCTGATCCGCCATGGAACACCACATGAAAACCACGCTACGCACCCTCGCCGCCGCCGTCGTCCTGTTGGGCGGCGCACAGATCGGCCATGCCGCTGCCGGCGCGCCGGCCCTCGTCATCGCCAACCTGGTCGCCAACGGCGGCTTCGAGACCGGCGACTTCACCGGCTGGACGCTCGCCGGCCTGGACGTGCCCGGGCAGCAGGACAACCTCTATGGCGTCGAGGGCGCCGACCCCTACCCGCTGCCCGCGGGAACGGCGCCCAACAGCGGCAACTTCCAGGCCTTCTTCTCCGACGTCCCCAGCAACGCGACCACCTTGTCGCAGGCGCTGACGACGACGCCAGGCAACTTCTACACGGTGTCGTTCTACCTCGCCCAGCAACTGGAGGGACCGGGCACAGTGAGCAACTCGGTCGTGGTGAGCCTGGATGGCACCACCCTGGCCTCGCTCACCGCCGTGCCGGTGCAGGGCTACACGCAGTACAGCTTCACGACCGCGGTGGCCGACCCCAGCTCGACGCTGAGCTTCACCTTCGGCAATCAGGTGGGTGAATTCATCATCGACGACGTGTCGGTGACGCCTGCGGCGCCGGTGCCCGAGCCCGCCACCTGGGCGCAGTTCGGCGCCGGCCTGCTGGCGCTGGGCTGGGGCATCGCGCGACGGCAGGCCCGGCAGCCGCGCTGAAGCGCGGGCTCCCGGCACAATCGGGAGCCATGCAAACCGGCCCCGTCCTGCTCACCGGCTTCGAGCCCTTCGGCGGCGACACCGTCAACCCTTCCTGGCTCATAGCCGAGGCCCTGCAAGGCGAGGTGATCGCCGGTGCGCGGGTGCAGGCGCTGTGCCTGCCCTGCGTCTTCGGCAGCGCCAACCGGGTGCTGCTGGAGGCGCTGGCGCAGCAGCGGCCGCGCCTGGTGCTGGCGCTGGGCCTGGCCGCGGGGCGCGCCGAGCTGTCGCTCGAACGCGTGGCCATCAACGTCGACGATGCGCGCATCGCCGACAACGCGGGTGCCCGGCCGATCGACCTGCCCGTCGTGCCCGGCGCACCGGCGGCGCATTTCAGCACCCTGCCCATCAAGGCCATGGTGGCGGCGCTGCAGCAGGCCGGCGTGCCGGCGGCGGTGTCGCAGACCGCCGGCACCTTCGTCTGCAACCATGCCTTCTACGGCCTCATGCACGCACTGCGGCGCCGCCGCGGCGTGCGCGGCGGCTTCATGCACGTGCCGCTGCTGCCGCAGCAGGCCGGCGCCGGCCAGCCCAGCCTGGACCTGGCGACGATGGTGCGTGGCCTACGGCTGGCGTTGCTCACGGCGCTGACGACGGCCGCCGACCTGCCGGTGGCGGCGGGCGCCGAGCACTGAGCGCCCGGCCATCGGGGAGAACCCGATGTAAGGTCGCGGCGGCTGCCGCGACTATTCTGGCGTCTGCGGCGGCAAGTCGCCGCGCAGCGAACTTCAACCCCACCGCAGGAGCTTTTCCCATGAACCAGCGTCTCATCGTCTCTTCCGCCTTCGCCTCCGTCATGGCCCTGGGCCTCATCACCACCGCCCATGCCGACGACAAGGCGGCGGGCAAGGAGAAGTGCTTCGGCATCGTCAAGGCCGGCCAGAACGACTGCGCCAACCTGTCGGGCTCGCATTCCTGCGCCGGCCAGTCCAAGGCCGACATGGGCATGGACGAGTGGAAGTACGTTGCAAAGGGCACCTGCAAGGAAATGAAGGGCATGACCGCCGAAGAGGTCAAGGCGAAGATGAAGAAGTAATCGGACCAGACGCACGCGCAGGCTGAGACCGCCATGTTCACGCACACCGGCATCGGCCTGCGCCAGCCGCACTACGAAGCCCTGCTGGCGGCACCGCCGCCGCTGGCCTTCGTCGAGGTGCATTCCGAGAACTTCTTCGCCGCAGGCGGCGGCGCGCCCGCGGTGCTGCAGGCCGCACGGTCGAACTGGCCGGTGAGCCTGCACGGCGTCGGGCTGGCCCTGGGCTCGGCGGCCGGGCTCGACGAAGCCCACTTGCAGAGCCTGGCGGCGCTGGTGCAGCGCATCGAGCCGGTGCGCGTCAGCGACCACGCCAGTTTTGCCCGCGCGCCGCGACGCAGCGGCGGCCCCGTCATCCACGGCAGCGACCTGCTGCCCATCGCCTACACCGACGCCGCGCTGGACATCATGGTCGCCAACGTGCAGCGCGTGCAGGACCGCCTGGCGCGCCCGATCCTGGTCGAGAACCTCTCGGCCTACCTGCACTGGGCCGACGACCGCCACGCCGAGGTCGACTTCTTCAATGCCCTGGTGCGCCGCAGCGGCTGCGGCGTGCTGCTGGACGTCAACAACCTGGTCGTCAACGCCCTCAACGAAGGCGGCGGGCAAGCCGCGGCGGTGGCCGCCGCCTGCGCCTGGGTCGACGCCGTCGATGCCGACGCGGTGGGCGAGATCCACCTCGCCGGCTACAACGACGGCGGCGACATCGTCATCGACGACCACGGCAGCCGCGTCCACGCCCCCGTGTGGCAGGTCTATGCCCACGCCGTGCGGCGCCTGGGGCCGCGGCCGACGCTGGTCGAATGGGACACCGACCTGCCGGCGCTGGACGTGCTGCTGGCCGAAGCCGCGCAGGCCGGGCGGATGCTGGCCGGGGCGGCGGAATGAGCGGCGCCGCCAAGGAAGCCCTGCGCCAGCAGATGCTGCTGCGCGCGCTGCTGGGCGACGCCCGCCCCGGCGTGGTCGCCGGCTGGCTGCGCGACGGTGCCCGTTTCGACCGCGGCCTGGCCGCCTACCGCGCCAACGCCGGCGCGCTGGCCGAACGCGCGCTGGGCGCCGCCTACCCGACGCTGCTGCAGATGGTCGGCACCGATTCCTTCGCGGCCCTGGCGCGTGCCTTCTGGCAGCGCCACCCGCCGCTGGCGGGCGACCTGGCGCTGTGGGGCGGCGAACTCACAGCCTTCGTCGCCGATGCCGAGTCGCTGGCCGACGAGCCCAGCCTGCCCGAGATGGCGCGGCTGGAATGGGCCGTCCACAAGGCCGAGCGCGCCGCCGACGCGAACCCGCCGCAGGGCCTGCAAAAGCTGGCCGGCGAGGAC
>CAIWPS010000359.1 GCA_903914615.1 uncultured beta proteobacterium
CACTGGCCGCCGCGCCGGCGCGAAACTGACCGGGCTGGCAGGCCCGGCAGCCGGCCAGCCCTGACGGGCCCGCGCGGGCCCCGCGCGAGCGCCGAACCCCGAACCCCGAATCCCGAATCCGATCTGGAGTGAAACGATGAGAACCACCTACTGCGGCCTGGTCAGCGAGACGCTGATGGACCAGACCGTCACCCTCATGGGCTGGGCCCACCGCCGCCGCGACCATGGCGGCGTCATCTTCATCGACCTGCGCGACCGCGAAGGCCTGGTGCAGATCGTCTGCGACCCCGACCGTGCCGAGACCTTCAAGGTCGCCGAGGGCGTGCGCAACGAGTTCTGCCTGCAGGTCACGGGCAAGGTGCGCGCGCGCCCGGCCGGCACCGAGAACGCTGGCCTGACCAGCGGCAAGATCGAAGTGCTGGCGCACGCGCTGGAAGTGCTCAACCCCAGCGTCACGCCGCCCTTCCCGCTCGACGACGAGAACCTGTCGGAGACGGTGCGCCTGACGCACCGCGTGCTCGACCTGCGGCGGCCGCAGATGCAGAAGAACCTGATGCTGCGCTACCGCGTCGCCATCGAGGTCCGCAAGTTCCTCGACGAGCAGGGCTTCATCGACATCGAGACGCCGATGCTGACGAAGAGCACGCCCGAGGGCGCGCGCGACTACCTGGTGCCTTCGCGCGTCCACGACGGCCACTTCTTCGCCCTGCCGCAGAGCCCGCAGCTCTTCAAGCAGCTGCTGATGGTGGCCGGCTTCGACCGCTACTACCAGATCACCAAGTGCTTCCGCGACGAGGACCTGCGCGCCGACCGCCAGCCCGAGTTCACGCAGATCGACATCGAGACCTCGTTCCTGGGCGAGGAGGAGATCCGCGCCATCACCGAGGCCATGATCCGCACCGTCTTCCGCAAGACGCTGGGCGTGGAGCTGCCGGTCTACGGCCAGATGACCTACGCCGAGGCGATGCACAGGTACGGCAGCGACAAGCCCGACCTGCGCGTGAAGCTGGAGTTCACCGAGCTTACCGAGGTCATGAAGGACGTCGACTTCAAGGTGTTCTCAGGGCCTGCGACCGCCGTGGGCGGTCGCGTCGCGGGCCTGCGCATTCCGGGCGGCGGCGAGCTGAGCCGCGGCGAGATCGACGGCTACGGCGAGTTCGTGAAAATCTACGGAGCCAAGGGGCTGGCGTGGATCAAGGTCAACGACGCCGGCAAGGGCCGCGACGGGCTGCAGAGCCCGATCGTGAAGAACCTGCACGACGCCGCCATCGCCGAGATCATCGCCCGCACCGGTGCGCGCAACGGCGACCTCGTTTTCTTCGGCGCCGACAAGGCCAAGGTCGTCAACGACGCGCTGGGCGCGCTGCGAGTGAAGATCGGCCACAGCGAGTTCGGCCGCAAGCAGGGCCTGTTCGAGGACAAGTGGGCGCCGCTGTGGGTGGTCGACTTTCCGATGTTCGAGCCCGACGACGAAGGCCACTGGAACGCCGTGCACCACCCCTTCACGGCACCCAAGGACGGCCACGAGGTGCTGATGAAGACCGACCCCGGGGCCTGCATCGCCAAGGCCTACGACATGGTGCTGAACGGCTGGGAGATCGGCGGCGGCTCGGTGCGTATCCACCGCGCCGACGTCCAGGCCAAGGTCTTCGAGGCGCTGAACATCTCGCCCGAGCAGCAGCGCATCAAGTTCGGCTTCCTGCTCGACGCGCTGCAGTACGGCGCGCCGCCGCACGGCGGCCTGGCCTTCGGCCTGGACCGCATCGCCACGCTGATGACGGGGGCCGAGAGCATCCGCGACGTCATCGCCTTCCCGAAGACGCAGCGCGCGCAATGCCTGCTGACCGGGGCGCCGAGCTTCGTCGACGAGGCGCAGCTGCGCGAGCTGCACATCCGGCTGAGAAACCCGACGCCGGCGGCCTGATCGCGGCGCGCCCGGCCCTTGTGCGGGCCCCATCGAGGGTTTAACATTCGTTATAACCTTCGTGGAGCCCGCCATGCATGCCCTGAAGCTCACCCAGATCGGCAATTCGGTCGGTGTCATCCTGCCCAAGGAGGTGCTGGCGCGGCTGAATCTGGAAAAGGGCGACACCCTGTACCTGACGACCAGCCCAGACGGCATGCGCATCACGCCGCATGACCCGGCTTTCGGCGAACAGATGGAAGCCGCGCGCGCGATCATGAAGCGGCGCCGCAGCGTGCTGCACGAACTCGCCAAGTGACGCCATGGCTGACAAGGAAAGCTGGGTCTGGATCGACCCTGCCGTGGTGATGGCCGTGCAAGAGGAACAACTCGCCGAGCACGGCGGCGGTACCGGCGTGCGTGATGCGAGTGGGCTCGAGTCCGCGCTCGCGCGGCCGCAGCAACTGGCCCACCATGGCCAGCCGGACTTGGCCGACCTGGCCGCAAGCTATGCCTTCGGCCTGGCGCGCAACCACCCCTTCGTCGATGGCAACAAGCGCACTGCATTCGTGGCGGCGGAACTGTTCCTCGCACTGAATGGGTTCGAACTCGTTGCCGACGATGCGGACTGCGTTGTCACCACGCTGGCCCTGGCCGCGGGTGAACTGACTGAAGCGGCCTTTGCTGCGTGGGTCCGACACGAAAGCAGGCCCAGTTGATGGAGTCCCGCCCTTTCAAGCTGCCGCGCTCGGTGCTGGTGGTGATCCACACCCCGGCGCTCGACGTGCTGCTGATCGAACGCGCCGACCGCCCGGGTTCCTGGCAGAGCGTCACCGGCTCGCTCGACGCCGAGGACGAGGCCCTGGACGCCACCGCCCGGCGCGAGGTCGCCGAAGAGACCGGCATCACGGGCGGCAGCCTG
>CAIWPS010000360.1 GCA_903914615.1 uncultured beta proteobacterium
CGCCGTCATCAGCGGCATGAACACCATCAACGTCGGCGAACGCAACACCGCCTTCGTGCTCGACTACCTGCGCACCGAGCGCATCACGGTGGTCAGCAAGGACGTCATGGACATCTACCCGCGCAAGGTCTGCTTCCTGCCGGCCAGCGGCAAGGCCATGGTCAAGCGCCTGGCCTCGGCCAACACCGAGGCGCTGGCGGCGCAGGAACGCGCCGCCGCCACGCGCGCCGCGCCCGTCGGCAGCGGCGGCGGCTCGGTCGACCTGTTCTAGCAGCAAGCGAGAAGATGATGACGAACAAGACGCGCGTAGTGGTGGTGGACGATTCGGCGCTGGTGCGCGGGCTGCTGGCCGAGATCATCGACCGCCAGAGCGACATGTGCTGCGTCGGCGCCGCCGCCGACCCGCTGGTGGCGCGCGAGATGATCCGCAACCTCAACCCCGACGTCATCACGCTCGATGTCGAGATGCCGCGCATGGACGGCCTGGACTTCCTGGCCCGGCTGATGCGCCTGCGGCCGATGCCGGTGGTGATGGTCTCCACCCTCACCGAGCGCGGCGCCGACGTGACGCTGAAGGCGCTGGAGCTGGGCGCGGTGGATTTCGTCAGCAAGCCCAAGATCGGCGTCGCCGACGGCCTGCGCCAGCTCGGCAACGACATCACCGACAAGATCCGCACCGCCGCGCGCGCCCGGGTGCACCGGCTGTCCGCGCCCGCGCCGGCTGCGGCCAGCGGCAGCGAGCACGCGCCGGCGCGCCCGGCCGCGGTGGCCGCGCTGGGGCGCCTGTCGACCGAGAAGGTCATCTTCATCGGCGCTTCCACCGGCGGCACCGAGGCCACACGCGAGGTGCTGGTCAACCTGCCCGCCGACTGTCCTGCGGTGATGATCACGCAGCACATGCCGCCCGGCTTCACGAAGAGCTATGCGGCACGTCTGGACAGCCTGTCGCGCATCCGCGTGGCCGAGGCCCGCGACGGCGAGCGCGTGCTGCCGGGCCATGCCTACCTGGCGCCGGGCGGCTTTCACCTCTCGGTGGAACGCTCGGGCGCCAACTACATCGCCCGCGTGCAGGACGGCGAGCCCGTCAACCGCCACAAGCCCAGCGTCGAGGTGCTCTTCGACAGCGCCGCGCGCATCGTCGGCCGCAACGCCCTGGGTGTGATGCTCACCGGCATGGGCGGCGACGGCGCCAAGGCCATGCGCGCGATGCGCGACGCCGGCAGCCACAACATCGCCCAGGACGAGGCCAGCTGCGTCGTCTTCGGCATGCCGCGCGAGGCCATCGCCCACGGCGCCGCCACCGAGGTGCTGCCGCTGACGCAGATCGCGCCGCGGCTGGTGGAATGGCTGCGCGCCAACGCCGGCGCGGCGACCTCGCGCGTGTAGCGCCCTAAGCCCGCCCGGGCGGCAGGAACAGCGCCTGCAGGTCGGACAGGAAGTCGAAGCCGCGCACCGTCGGCGCGACGTGGCCGGCGGCTTCATCGACAGTCAGCAGCCCACGCTCGGTGGCGCGGTCCAGCGCCGGCCTGATCGTCGACAGCGGCAGGCCGGTGCGCTCGGTGTAGCTCGCCAGCGTGAAGCCTTCGCGCAGGCGCAGGGCATTGAGCATGAACTCGAAGGGCAGGTCGCGCCGCGCCACTTCGTGCTCGTTGCTCACTGCGTGGCCCGCCAGCGCCTGCTGCATGTAGGCCGCTGGCTCGCGCCAGCGCACCTGGCGCAGCACGCGGTGCGGAAAGCTCAGCTTGCCGTGCGCGCCGGCGCCCAGCCCCAGGTAGTCGCCGAACTGCCAGTAGTTCAGGTTGTGGGCGCAGCGATGACCGGGCCGGGCATAGGCCGAGACCTCGTAGCGATGCAGGCCCTGCTGCGCCGCGGTGGCGGTGACGAGGTCCATCATCGCGCTCGCCAGGTCCTCATCGGGCAGCGCCGGCGGGTGCAGCGCGAAGGCGGTGTTGGGCTCGACGGTGAGGTGGTAGATCGACAGGTGCGGCGGCCGGAACGACAGCGCGGTGTCGAGGTCTTCCTGCAGGCCGGCCAGGGTCTGCCCGGGCAGCGCGTACATGAGGTCGATGTTGAAGGTGTCGAAGGCCTGCGCCGCCTCGGCCACCGCGGCGCGCGCCTGCGCGGCGTCGTGGACGCGGCCCAGGGCGCGCAGCGCGGCGTCGTCGAAGCTCTGCACGCCCACCGACAGCCGCGTCACGCCGGCGGCGCGGAAGGCCTTGAAGCGCTCGCGTTCGAAGGTGCCGGGGTTGGCCTCGAGCGTGATCTCGAGGGCCGGCGCGAGCGGCAGGCGGGCGCGGATGTCGCCCAGCAGGCGCTCGATGCCGGCCGGCGAGAACAGGCTGGGCGTTCCGCCGCCGATGAAGATGCTGCCGACGCGACGGCCCCAGACCAGCGGCAGCGCCGCTTCGAGGTCGGCGCACAGGGCGTCGAGGTAGCGCGCCTCGGGCACCTCGCCCCGGGACTCGTGTGAATTGAAGTCGCAGTAGGGGCACTTCTTCAGGCACCAGGGCAGGTGCACGTACAGGGATAGCGGCGGCAGCGCCCCCAGCTGCAGGGTGCCGGGCCGGAGGTGGTGCGCAACCTCGTCGTTCACAGCCGCCACACGTCGCGCAGCAGGCCCAGCATCTGCGCCATCGCGCGGGCGCGGTGGCTGTGGGCGTTCTTCAGCGGCGCGTCCATCTCGGCCACGCTCAGACCCTGTTCGGGAATGAACATCAGCGGGTCGTAGCCGAAGCCCCCGCTGCCGCGCGGTGCCAAGAGGATCTCGCCCGGCCAGCGGCCCACCGCCACCAGCGGTTCCGGGTCCTGCGCGTGGCGCACCGCCACCAGCGTGCTGATGAAATGGCCGCGGCGGTCGGCCACGCCCTGCAAGGCCTGCAGCAGGCGCGCGTTGTTGGCGGCATCCTGCACGCGGCGCGTGGCCTCGCGGTCGCCCTGGGCCGCGACCGCGCCGGCGTAGTGCGCCGAGACCACGCCCGGCGCGCCGCCCAGCGCATCGACGCACAGGCCGGAGTCGTCGGCGATGGCGGCGCTGCCGCAGGCCAGCGCGGCGTGGCGCGCCTTGGCCAGCGCGTTCTCGATGAAGGTGTGGTGCGGCTCCTCAGCCTCGGCGATGCCCAGGCTGCCCTGCGTCACCAGATCCACCGGCCGTGCGCCCAGCATCGCCTGCAGCTCGGCCAGCTTCCTGGCGTTGTTCGACGCCAGCACCAGGCGCATCAGGCCAGCCCCAGCGCCTGCTTCTGCAGGCCGTTGAGCCGGCGTATGCCCTGCTCGGCCAGCGCCAGCAGCGCGTCCATCTCGGCGCGCGAGAAGGGCTCGCCCTCGGCGGTGCCCTGCACCTCGACGAAGCCGCCGCGCCCGGTCATGACGACGTTCATGTCGGTGTCGCAGCCCGAGTCCTCGGTGTATTCCAGGTCCAGCAGCGGCGTGCCCTGCACCACGCCCACCGAGACCGCGGCGACGAAGTCGCGGATGGGGCTGGCCTGCAGACGGCCCTGCGCCCGCAGCCAGCTCACGGCGTCGTGCGCGGCGACGAAGGCGCCGGTGATGGCCGCGGTGCGCGTGCCGCCGTCGGCCTGCAGCACGTCGCAGTCGAGGTGGATGGTGCGTTCGCCCAGGGCCTTCAGGTCGAAGACGCTGCGCAGGCTGCGGCCGATGAGGCGCTGGATCTCCTGCGTGCGGCCGCTCTGCTTGCCCTTGGCGGCCTCGCGGTCGCTGCGCGTGTGGGTGGCGCGCGGCAGCATGCCGTACTCGGCGGTGAGCCAGCCCTCGCCGCCGCCGCGCTTGAAGGGCGGCACCTTCTCCTCGACCGAGGCCGTGCACAGCACGCGCGTGTCGCCAAAGCTGACCAGCACCGAGCCCTCGGCATGGCGCGTGTAGCCGCGCTGCAGCGTGACGGGGCGCAGGGCATCGGCCGCACGGCCGGCGGAACGTTGGAAAGTCATGTCTTGGAACCTCGCGGGGTGGGGGATGGATGCCGCAGCCCCGCAACGGGGCCGCAGCGGCCTTCAGCGCCGCTTCTTCGAAGAGCGCTGGATGGCCTCGTTGATCTCTCGGATGCTGCGCTCGATCTCGGCGTCGTCGAGATCGTCGGCACTGCCGTCGCCGCCCAGGCTGGCCTGGATGGTGGACGCGAAGACCTCTTCGCCCAGCGAGAGCGTGGAGATGCCGCTCTTGCTGTCCAGGTCCTCGGCCGATTCCCATTCGACCGCCAGCACGGTGACATTGTCGCTGCGCTCGCCGGCGGCACGCAGCGCGCGTTCGACCAGCTCGGGCACGGCGCTGGAGATGGCCTGCGTGGCCAGGACCTCGGTGATGACGTTGTCGGCCACCGTGCCCCACAGGCCGTCGCTGCACAGCATGACGCGGTCGCCCGGGTGTACGGCGAGCGGGCCGGCGGTGTCCACCACCGGCTTGCCGGGGCTGCCCAGGCAGGTGAAGAGCACATTGCGGTTGACTCGGTCGCCCATCGGCACCACCTGCGACAGCGTCTCCTGCAGTTCGGAGTACGAGTGGTCGCGCGTGCGCGCCACGAGCTTGTCGCCGCGCACCAGGTACAGCCGCGAGTCGCCGCAATGCGCCCAGTAGGCGGCATTGCCCTGGATCAGGCAGGCCACCAGCGTCGTGCGCGGCGTGTCGGCGAGGCCGCGCTCCATGGCGTAGCGCAGCAGCTGGTGGTGGCCGGCGATGATGGCGTCGTGGAGGAAGCGCAGCGGGTCGGCCAGCTGCGGCTTGGCCTCGCGCTGGAACAGCGCCGCCAGCGTGGACAGCGCCAGCTGCGACGCGACCTCGCCCTCGGGGTGGCCGCCCATGCCGTCGGCGAGCGCGAAGAGGCCGGCGTCGCGCGTGTAGCAATAGCCCATGCGGTCTTCGTTCTTCTCGCGGCCGCCCTTGCGGCTGACCTGGTAGACGGAGAACTGCACGTCAGGCCCGCGCGCCCGCCGGGCCGCCCCCAGGGCGAGCGCGCCCCCGCGGGGGGCAGCGAACGTGGTGCGCGTGGGGGCTCAAGCTTTCTGGCCCGTCTTGAGGGTCTCGAGCTGCAGCTTCAGGCGTTCGCCGAAGCTCAGCTTGGTGTAGCGGCGCTCGGTCTCGCGCGCCAGCTCCTTCTGCAGCGCGAACACGCTCTGCGGCCGGCTCAGCGGGTCGAGCGACATGCACCATTCCGTGACCTCGATGAGATTGTCGGAATAGATGTTGCGCAGCCGCGAGAGGCTCAGCGCCAGGCGGTCCTTCTCGAGCCGCTGCGGCGCATCGTTGGGCGGGTAGCCCTGCATGCAGGCGTAGATGCAGGCGCCGATGGCGTAGATGTCGGTCCAGGGGCCCAGCGTGCCGTCGCGGCGGTACATCTCGGGCGCCGCGAAGCCCGGCGTGTACATCGGGCGGATGAAGTTGCCTTCCTTGCTCAGCACCTCGCGCGCGGCGCCGAAGTCGAGCATCACCGCCTTGTTGTCGTTGGTGACGAAGATGTTGGCCGGCTTGATGTCCAGGTGCAGCATCTTGTGCTGGTGCACGATGCGCAAGCCGCGCAGGATCTCGTCGAAGAGGCTGCGGATGGTGCTTTCGCGGAACACCTTGTCGCGCTTGAGGTCGCGCGCGGTGACGATGAAGTCCTGCAGGGTGTCGCCCTGCAGGTAGTTCATCACCATGTAGACGGTTTCGTTCTCGCGGAAGAAGTTCAGCACCGAGACCACGCTGGGGTGGCTGATCTGGGCCAGCGAGCGGCCTTCCTCGAAGAAGCTCTTCAGCCCCAGCCGGTACAGCGGCTGCTTGTCGGGCTTGACGCGCGGCGTCAGCTCGCCCGCGGCGCGCTCGGCCAGGCTGGCCGGCAGGTATTCCTTGATCGCCACCAGCTGTTCGTTTTCGCCCTGGGCCAGGTAGACGACGCCGAAGCCGCCGGCAGCCAGCTTCTTGACGATCGAATAGCCGCCGACGACGGTGCCGGAAGGCAACGGCGCAGGCTTGGGCTTTGACATAATGAAATTCGGCTTCTTGGGGCGCAGGCGATGGCTGTTTATAGCATGACGGGGTACGCCAACGCGGCGTCGGAAGCCAGCGAATCCGCTGCCGGAGTGACCGTGGAAGCGCGCTCGGTGAACGGCCGTTTTCTCGACATCGCGCTGCGCCTGCCCGACGAATTGCGCGCACTGGAGCCGACGCTGCGCGAGCTGCTCACCGCGGCCTGCCGCCGCGGCAAGATCGAACTGCGCGTGGCCACCTCGCGCGAGGCCGACAACGCCCTGCCCGCGCCCACGCCCGAGCAGCTCAACCGCCTTGCCTACCAGCAAGGTGCGGTGCAGGGCTGGCTGCCGCAGGCGCGCGGCCTGACCGTCAACGAGGTGCTGCACTGGTGCAAGGGCGGCAGCGCCGCGGCCAAGCTCGACGAGCCGGCGCTGGAAGCCGCCAGGCGCTGCATCGCCGGACTGCGCGAGGCGCGCGCGCGAGAAGGCGCGCGGCTCGCCGCCGTCCTGCTGGAGCGCGTGGCGCACCTGCGCGGCCTGACGGCGCAGGCCGCACCGCTGCTGCCGGCGGTGGTGCAGCGCCAGCAGGCGCGCTTCCTCGAGCGCTGGAACGAGGCCCTGGCCAGCGTGCCGGCGGCGGCCACGGTGCCGGCGCAATCGCTGCACGAGCGCGCCATGGGCGAAGCCGCTTCGTTCGCCATCCGCATCGACGTGGCCGAGGAACTGGCGCGCCTGGGATCGCACCTGGACGAGATCGAGCGGCTGCTCAAGGCCGGTGGCGAACTGGGCAAGCGGCTGGAATTCCTGATCCAGGAACTGCAGCGCGAGGCCAACACGCTGGGCAGCAAGTCGGCGGCGCTGGAACTGACGACGATCTCGGTGGAGATGAAGGTGGCGATCGAGCAGATGCGCGAGCAGGTGCAGAACATCGAGTAGCTTTTCGGGGGCACTGCCCCACCACAGCCTGCGCCTGTGCAGCGGCGAAGGCGCCGCCGTCACAGCCACCGGCCCGAGGCTCGGCGCTTTCGCGCAGGCGCTGTGACATCATCGCCGCCGGCTCCACCACCCCCCTCGCCAGCACCCCCCTCGCCAGCACCCCGGCATGGGGCTGTCCCCTGACCTGCCATCCAGCGAAGGATCGTCGTCGATGCCTGCTTCCGCCCCCTGGCGCCCGGTTGCCCTCGCCGTGCTCGCCTTCGCCACCTGGCACGGCGCGCAGGCCGCCCCGGCGGCCGCTCCGGCCATCCCGGCAGCTGCCGCCCCAACTGGCTACAGCCAACCGCCTGCCGCGTTGCTCGACGTGCTGCGCGCGCCTTCACCGCCCGTCCCTTCGGTCAGCCCTTCGCGCCAGTCCATGCTGCTGGTGGCGTGGACGGACTACCCGTCGATCGGCCGCGTGTCCACGCCCTTCCTGAAGCTGGCCGGCACGCGCATCGAGACCCGCAACCACAGCAAGCACGACACGCCGGGCGGTTACGGCATCGCCGGGTGCGCGCGCAGCTTGGATCTGATTCCCTTGCCCGGCGGCGCGGGCGTGCCGGTGGCCCTGCCCGCCGGCAGCTGCCCCGGCGCCCCGCAGTGGTCGGCCGACGGCCGCCACTTTGCCTTTGCCAACGTGCGGCGCGAGACGGTCGAGCTGTGGCTGGGTGACGGCAAGACCGGCGCCCTGCGCCGCGTGCCGGGCGTGTGGCTGAACCAGGCCCTCGGCGCCGAACTGCGCTGGATGCCCGACCAGAAGACGCTGCTGGTCAAGACCGTGCCTGCCGGGCAGGGCCCCGCGCCGGCCGAGCCGCTCGTGCCGCCCGGTCCGAGCATCCAGCAGACCGGCAGCGGCTCGGGCCAGAGCAGTACCTACGAAACCCGCGACACCCTGCGCAGCCGGCACGACGAAGACCTGTTCGACCACTACGCAAGGTCGCAGCTGGCTCTGGTGGATGTGGCCAGCCTGGCCGTCACACCGGTGGGCGCACCCGCGCTGTACGACGACGTCGAGCCGGCGCCAGGGGGCCGGCACCTGCTGGTGACCCGGCTGCACAAGCCCTACTCCTATGTCACCACCTACGAGCGCTTCCCCCACGCCGTCGAAGTCTGGCTGCTGGCCGGCCGCGGGAAGGCGGCCCTGGCCCGTCCTGAGGTCAAGCTGCTGGCCGACATTCCGCTGGCCGACCGCGTGCCGATCGCAGGCGTGCGCACCGGCCCGCGCGAGCACGCGTGGCGCCCCACCGAACCCGCCACCCTGGTGTGGGCCGAGGCGCTGGACGGCGGCGACTGGCACAACCAGGTGCCGCGACGCGACAAGGTGCTGTTGCAGAAGGCGCCGTTCGACGCCGCGCCGCTCGAGCTTGCCCTCACGCAGCAGCGCTACGCGGGCCTGGTCTGGGGCGAACGCGGCGACACCGCCCTGCTGGAGGAATACGACGAGAACCGCCACTGGCGCAAGAGCTTCATCGTGAACGTCGACGACCCCGAGGCCGCGCCGCGCCTGCTGTGGGATTTCTCGTCCGAAGAGAAGTACGCCAACCCGGGCCGCCCGGTCTACCGCCAGCGCGCCGACGGCGGCTGGGTCATGCGGCAGGACGGCGACGCCATCTACCTGCAGGGCGCGGGTGCCTCGCCCGACGGCGACCGCCCCTTCCTGGACAAGCTGGACCTGAAGACCCTGCGCACGCAGCGCCTGTTCCGCAGCGACCGCAATGCCTACGAACGCTTCGTCGCCTTCACCGGCGCCGACGACAACCACTTCCTGACCTGGCACCAGTCGGCCGCCGACGCCCCCAACGCCTGGCTGCGCACCCGCGGCGCTGCGCTGCAGGGCGCCGCGGCCGGGGAGGCCGAGTTCAGTTCCGAGCGCGTGGCCGTCACCCACCTGGCCGACCCGACCCCGGCGGTGCGAGGCATTCAGAAGCGCCTGGTCAAGTACAAGCGGGCCGACGGGCTGGACCTGTCGTTCACCCTCTACACGCCGCCGGGGTACCAGGAAGGCACGCGCGTGCCGACCATCCTGTACGCCTACCCGCTGGACTTCAGCGACGCCAGCAGGGCGGCCCAGGTCACCGGCTCGCAGGCCACCTTCACGCGCCTGCGCCAGTACCAGCTGATGCTGATGGCCGGCTACGCCATCATCGACCGCGCCAGCTTCCCGATCATCGGCGACCCGAAACGGGCCTACGACACCTACCTGGAACAGCTGGTCGCCGACGCCCAGGCCGCCGTGGACGAGGCGGTGCGCCTGGGCGTGACCGACCCCGACCGCGTGGGCGTCACCGGCCACAGCCATGGCGCGCTGATGACCGTCAACCTCATCGCCCACTCCCAGCTGTTCCGTGCCGGCGTGGCCACCAGCGGCTCGTACAACAAGACGCTGACACCCTTCGGCTTCCAGAACGAACGCCGCTCGGTGTGGGAAGCGCCCGAGGTCTACACCAAGGCCTCGCCGTTCTTCTATGCCGACAGGATCAAGACCCCGCTGCTCATCGTGCACGGCGCCGACGATGCCAACCCCGGCACCACGCCGCTGCAGGCGACCAAGCTGTTCGAGGCCGTGCGCGGCAACGGCGGCACCGCGCGCCTGGTCATGCTGCCCTTCGAGCCGCACTGGTACACCGCGCTGGAATCGAACGAGCAGCTGGTCTACGAGATGGTCAACTGGTTCGACCGCTATGTGAAGAACGCGCCGCCGCGGCCGGCGCAGCCCGTGGCGGCCGGCAAGTGAGCTGAGAAGACGCCGGCGGCGAGCGACGGGAACCCGGCGGCAGCCACCCCGCGGCTTGAAGGAAAATGAGCCGATGGAAACCCCAGGCAACCTGTTCTGCGTCGCCGCGCCCAGCGGCACCGGCAAATCCAGCCTGGTGAAGGCGCTGCTCGAACTCGACTCGCGACTGTCGGTGTCGATCTCGCACACCACGCGCGCACCGCGCGGCCAGGAAGTGCATGGCCGCGAGTACTGGTTCATCGGCGAGCCCGAGTTCCGCCAGATGATCTCGCATGGCGACTTCTTCGAGCACGCCGAGGTCCACGGCAACCTCTACGGCACCAGCCGCAAGGCCATCGCCGAGCGCCTGGCCCACGGTGACGACGTGGTGCTGGAGATCGACTGGCAGGGCGCGCTGCAGATCAAGCGCATCTTCGCCCACGCGGTGCTGATCTTCATCCTGCCGCCGAGCTGGGACGAACTGGCGCAGCGCCTGAACCGCCGCGGCGAGGACCACCCCGACGTCATCGCCACGCGCCTGGCCAACGCCCGCACCGAGGTCGCCCAGGCCCGGCACTTCGACTTTGTTATCATCAACAGCTTGTTCGAGACGGCGCTCTTCGACCTCACCACGGTCGTCCGGTCGCAGCGCCTGAAGTACGCCGCCCAGCAGCGCAACCGCTCCCAGGTCTTCGCCGCGCTGGGCTTGATCCCGAAGTCCTGAAACTGCATTCCACCGCCGAAGGCACCCATGGCCCGCATCACCGTCGAAGACTGTCTCGTCAAGATCCCCAACCGCTTCCAGCTCGTGCTGGCCGCCACCTACCGCGCGCGCATGCTCAGCCAGGGCCATGCGCCCAAGATCGAGACCAAGAACAAGCCCGGCGTGACGGCACTGCGCGAGATCGCCGCGGGCGAGATCGGCATCGAGATGCTGCGCAAGGTGCCGATCTGACCGGCCTTTGAGCCTGCCCTGCCCCGGGGGCGCACCGCCGCAAGGCGGTGCGCCCTTTTGCTTGTGTGCCGCCGCTTTGCCCCAGGGCGGGGCCACGGTGGCCAAAGCGCGCTAAATTCCGCCCATGAGCCTGCGTTCGCTTGCCGCCGAACTGCTGCCTGCCGCGCTGCAGGGGCCGCTGCGCGGGCCGGTGGTGCATGTGGAACTACCGGGCGCGTCGGAGGTGTCGTCCTTCGCCGCGCTGACCGACAAGCTGGCCTACCTCTCCAAGGCCGACCTGAAGCTGGTGCGCGAGGCCTACAAGTTCGCCGACGCCGCGCACCTGGGCCAGTTCCGCGCCAGCGGCCTGCCCTACATCACCCACCCCATCGCGGTGGCCGGCCTGTGCGCCGATTGGAAGCTGGACGCGCAGGCCATCATGGCTGCGCTGATGCACGACACGATCGAGGACCAGGGCGTCACCAAGACCGAACTGATCGAGAAGTTCGGCGCGCCGACGGCCGACCTCGTCGACGGCCTGACCAAGCTCGACAAGCTGCAGTTCAACACGCGCGAGGAAAGCCAGGCCGAGAGCTTCCGCAAGATGCTGCTGGCGATGGCGCGCGACGTTCGCGTCATCCTCATCAAGCTCGCCGACCGCCTGCACAACATGCGCACGATGCAGTCGATGGCGCCCGACAAGCGCCAGCGCATCGCGCGCGAGACGCTGGACATCTATGCCCCCATCGCCCACCGCCTGGGCCTGAACCAGACCTACCGCGAGCTGCAGGAGCTGTGCTTCGAGCTGCTGCACCCCTGGCGCCACGCCGCCCTGGCCAAGGCCGTGAAGCGGGCCCGCGGCCACCGCCGCGACATCGTCGAGCGCGTGCAGAAGGACGTCGAGCGCGCCTTCGGCCAGCAGAAGATGAAGGTCGGCGTGAGCGGGCGCGAAAAGACCATCTACTCGATCTACGAGAAGATGCGCGAGAAGCACGCCGGCTTCGCCCAGGTCAGCGACATCTTCGGCTTCCGCGTCGTCGTGCCCACGCTCACCGACTGCTACATCGCCCTCGGGGTGCTGCACCAGCTCTACAAGCCGGTGCCGGGCCGCTTCAAGGACTACATCGCCATCCCCAAGGCCAACGGCTACCAGAGCCTGCACACCACGCTGGTGAGCCCGCTGGGCACGGCGGTGGAGTTCCAGATGCGCACCGAGGCCATGCACGCGGTGGCTGAGAAGGGCATCGCCGCGCACTGGATCTACAAGGTGGGCGACAAGACCCATGCCGCCGCCGACGCGCAGCGCCTGTCGACGATGTGGCTGCAGAGCCTGCTCGACATCCAGGACGAGACGCGCGACGCCACCGAGTTCCTGGAACACGTGAAGATCGACCTCCATCCCGACGCGGTCTACGTCTTCACGCCGCGCAGCAAGATCCTGGCGCTGCCGCGCGGCGCCACGCCGGTGGACTTCGCCTACGCCATCCACTCCGACGTCGGCCAGCACATGGTGGCGGCGAAGGTCAATGGCGAGCCGGTGGCACTGCGCACCGAACTCAAGAGCGGCGACGTGGTGGAGATCATCACCGCCCCCGGCGCGCGCCCCAACCCGGCCTGGCTGAGCATGGTGCGCACCGGCCGCGCGCGCAGCAAGATCAGGCACCACCTGAAGAACATGGAAAGCGAGGAGTCGCGCGAGCTGGGCGAGAAGCTGCTGGCCACCGCGCTGCGCGCCGAAGGCCTGCAGCCGCCCTCGCCCGACCCTGCCGACACGACCGCGGTGGCGCTGTGGCAGCAGCTGACGCGCTGGAGCGGCAACCGCCACCGCGGCGAGCTGATGGTCGACATCGGCCTGGGCCGCAAGATCGCCACCATCGTCGCCAAGCGGCTGGCGCAGCTGATGGTCGAACGCGGCATCAAGCCCGACGCCGTCACGCTCACGCTCGGCCGCTATGGCCACGACGACAGCGCGCCCAAGCAGGGCGTGATCTTCGTCGACGGCAGCGAGGGGGCATCGATCCAGCTCGCGCCCTGCTGCCGGCCCATCCCCGGCGACGCGATCGTCGGCTACCTCGGCCGCGGCGAGGGCCTGCTCGTGCACACCGCCGAGTGCCCCGCCGGCAAGCGCCTGTTCGAGCGCGACAGCGAGCGCTGGATGCAGGTGGAATGGGCCGAGGAACTGGACCGCACCTTCGAGACCCACCTGCATGTGCTGGTGAAGAACGGCAAGGGCGTGCTGGCCCAGGTGGCCTCGGCCGTCAGCAGCGCCGAGGCCGACATCACCCATGTCGGCATGGACGCCGAACATGCCGAGGAGACCACCGAACTGCGCCTGCTCATCAGCGTGCGCGACCGCGTCCACCTCGCTGACGTGCTGCGCACGGTGCGGCGTTCGCCGGTGGTGCTGAAGGTCTCGCGCTACCGCTTCGCCTGATCGGCGGCGGGCGCAGGGTAGCGCACCGCGACGACCTCGATGCGCTCGACGCCGCCCGGCGTCACCAGCGCCACCTCGTCGCCCTCGTGGGCCTTGAGCAGGGCGCGCGCGATCGGCGCCACCCAGCTCACCTCGCCCTGCAGGCTGTCGGCCTCGTCGATGCCCTTGATGGTGATGGTGCGTTCTTCGCCCTGCGCGTTGGCGTAGGTCACGGTGGCGCCGAAGAAGACCTGGCTGCTGCCGTGGTGCAGCGCCGGGTCGGCGACTTCGGCGATGTCCAGCCGCTTGCTCAGGAAGCGGATGCGGCGGTCGATCTCGCGCAGGCGCTTCTTGCCGTAGAGGTAGTCGCCGTTCTCCGAGCGGTCGCCGTTCTTGGCCGCCCAGGAGACGGTCTCGACGACCTTGGGCCGCTCGACGTCCAGCAGCGTCATCAGCTCTTCGCGCAGGCGGCTGTAGCCGGCGGGGGTGAGGTAGTTGCGCGCACCGGCCGGCAGGGGCGGCAAGCCGGGAACTTCGTCGTCTTCGTCAGCGCCCTCTTCGGCTTCCCTGACGAATGCCTTGTTCAAAGGCACACCCTGCGCGCGACGCGCTTCGGGATGTGCGCTTGGGAGCGGCCCGGCGCGCTCACGGCACCACTTCCACGCGCACCAGCGCCGCTCCGAACTCGTCGTCGCAAGGCCCGCTGGCCGGGCAGATGACGCGGCCGGCGATGCCCGGCAAGGGGCCCGGGTTCTGGGCCGCGAAGCCGGCGGCCTCGGCGCCCGTGGGGAAGACGCGGTAGGCGCCGTCCTTCTTCGGCCGCAGCGCGCTGTGGTCGCGCTGGCGCGGCGAGACCATCACCAGCAGGTCGGTGGCGCCGGTCGGTGCCGTGGTAAGGAACACGTCGGGCAGCTGCGGCAGGCTCAGCGTCTGGCCCGGCTTGACCTTCAGCGAGCCATGCTTGATGTTCGGGTAGAGCTGCATCAGCACCTGGTCGGTGCCGTACATGAAGACGTAGACATAGCCTTCGCGGTCGGACTGGATGGTGAAGCTGAGCTCGTCCTTGTCGATGCGGTAGCGGGTCTTGTTGGTCTGCAGCTGCACCTTGAAGCCCGGCGTCTGGGCCTGCACGACACGGGCGAATTCCTGCGCCACGTCGTAGGTCGCTGGTGCGGCCGGCACGGCGGCAGGCACGGGCGCGGCCGCCGCCGGCGGTGCGGATTCCGTGGCCGCCGCAGGGGCTGGTGCCGGCGCGGCAGCCACGGGTGCAGGGGCGGCGGCGGGCGTGGCCGGCGGCGACTTCGGCGCCAGCAGCGCGTAGCCGCCAAAGGCCAGCGCGCCCAGCACCACCACACCCAGGCCGATGCCGACCATGGCGTTGTTGCCCTTGCGCTCGGCCGCCGCCGCAGGCGCCGCAGCCGGCGGCGGCACCGCCGCCGGCCGCGGCGCCGGGGCGC
>CAIWPS010000361.1 GCA_903914615.1 uncultured beta proteobacterium
CAGGGTCATCAGGCAGCCCAGGGTTCGCCAGATCGTGCGCAATCGCAGCCTCGGTCGTCAGGGGGAGTCGGTGCCTCGCGGCGCGCTCGAACTCTAGCCCTTCCGGCGCCGCGGTGCTGGCGCAGCGGCGCCAGCACCGGCCTGGCCGCGAGGGCCTAGAAGCAGCCGTGGTCCTGGGCCGTCGCCGGGCCCTCGTCGATGACGACGTTCGCAGGCGCCGGCGGCTTGCCGCTGGCCGGTGCCGCCACCGTGATGCTGCCCGCCGCCCAGCTGCCGCTGACGAGCACGAAGTCGCCCGCCGCGACGTTGGTGGTCAGCGCGTTGCGGCGGTCGTGGGCGTCGACCACGGCCGCCGGGTCGGCGCTGACCGCGACGCCGTGCACGGCAAAGGTGCTGGCCGTGCCGGTGGCGGCGCTGTTGACCGGTGCCGGCGACGCGTCGACCGGGCCGCTCACCGCCGCCGTGGTGGCCGCGGGCACGATCACCACCGCCAGCGCGCTGAGGTTGCCGTTGCCGTCGGCCTGCGTCCGCACCTGCAGGTGCTTGGAGGTGCTGGCGCCGAGGTAGATTTGGAAGGTGGTGATGTTGAAGGGGTTGGTGGCAGAGTCGCCGCGGCCGCCGCCGCGCACCGAGCGGTCGGCCAGCTGGGTGCCGGCGTTGACGGCGATGGTCTGCCCGAGCACCGTCAGCACGTAGGTGTTGGCGCTGCTGCCGGCGGCCACGGCTTGGAAGTCGCCCTCGAAGCCGAAGGTGGCGCTGCGCGCCGCGTGCAGCACCGTCACCGTGGTCGCGGTGACCGACTGGCCGCCCGCCGCCACCGTGCCGAGCACGCGCACCTGGTCGCCCACCGCGGGCAGGCTGGTCGCGGGCAGCGCCGAGGCGTCGATGGCCACGCCGCGCAGCACGAAGGCCTGCGGCGAGGTCGTGACGCTGGACACCATGCCGTCGAGCTCGACACTGGCGCCGGCGCTTTCCACCGGCAGCTTGCCGCGCAGCAGCGCCGTTCCGGCCGTGAACTGCGTGGCCGGCAGGGCCGGTGCCGTGGTACCGAAGACCGACACCGTCTGGCCGCTGCTGTAGGCGCTGGCGCAGGGCGTGGCCTTGCCGCTGGCATAGCACTTGGCGCTGGCCAGGCCGACCGTGAGGCCGCCGATGGTGATGCTGCCGGCGCCGGTGGCCGTGACCACGCCTTCGGCCTTGTAGGCGGCACCCGCGGGCGCCGCCGGCGCGTCGCCGACGCTCACCAGCGTGGCCACGATGTTGGCGCTGCCGGCGGCGGGGCTGTATAGGTAGCCGTGCACGGTGACGTAGCTGCCGGCCACCGCGGCGGCGCCGCTGCCCGAGGTGACCGAAAGACCGGTCTGGCCCGCGATGGCGGTGCAGGGCGCGGTGGCGGCGCTGACGCAGGCGCGGTGGTCGGTGAAGCCGGTGGCGGCGGTGAGCAGCACCGTCTGGCCCATCACGCTGAGGGTGCTGGCCGTGGTGTCGGACGCATCGACGATGCCGCGCGCCAGCGGGTGCCAGTCGAGTTCACCGGCCAGCGGCTGCGCCGGCGTGCTGGCTGCGGCGGCGTGGACGTCCACGCTCATGCCCACTTCCAGCGACGACAGGTCGGCGCTCGTGCTGCCGGTGTCGGCATCGACGAGCTGCGCACCCGCGGTGCCGTACTCGATGCCGCCCACGAAGACGCTGCCGAAGGCGGTGATGCTGCCCGAGGACACGGCCCCGGGCGCGGCGCCGCTGGGCGCGACGGACGTCGCGGGCGGGGCCGTGGTGTCGGGCGAACCGCCGCCGCCGCAGGCCAGCAGGGTCACGGCACAGGCGACGGCGGCGGCCAGGCCGACCATGGATGAACGGGACATGTCGATACTCCAACTCGTTGCGGCTCGGTCCCGCAGCAAGCCGCTGCGGGATGCAGGCCAGGCCCTGGGCCCGACCACTCCATTGCATGACGGCGCCGTCAAGGCACGATTGCGAAGACGTAAAAGTTCGGCAGCAACTGCGACCGCGCGCTTCGGCGTTGACACGCGGTGCGGGCCGGCTGCTTCAGGAACTGGCGCGCACTTCCTCGATCGTCGTCACCCCGGCCAGCACCTTCTCGATGCCGTCCTGGCGCAGCGTGCGCATGCCCTCGCCCAGCGCCTGGCGCTGCAGCTCGTCGGCGCGCTTGCCGGTCTGGATGAAGTGGCGCAGCCCGCGCGAGACCATCATCAGCTCGTGGATGCCGGCGCGGCCGCGGTAGCCGCTGCCGCTGCAGTTGTCGCAGCCGGCGCTGCGGTAGTGCGTGAGGCGGCCGCCCTCGGCGCCGAAGCGGCGGCGCCAGTCGGCCAGCACGTCGTCGGCGGCGGGCTTGGTCTCGACCTCGGCCATCACGTGCATGTAGTCGTGCAGCAGCTCTTCCTCTTCCTCGGGCGTGGCCGGGCGGGCGACGCGGCACTTGTTGCACAGCCGGCGCACCAGCCGCTGCGCCAGGATGCCCAGCAGCGCGTCGGCGAAGTTGAAGGGGTCCATGCCCATGTCCAGCAGCCGCGTCACCGTCTCCGGTGCGCTGTTGGTGTGCAGCGTGGACAGCACCAGGTGGCCGGTGAGCGAGGCCTCGATGGCGACGTGCGCCGTTTCCTCGTCGCGGATTTCGCCGACCATGATGACGTCCGGGTCGGCGCGCAGGAAGGAACGCAGCGCGCGCGCGAAGGTCCACTCGATGCGCGGGTTGACCTGCACCTGGCGCAGGCCGGCCTGGGTGATTTCCACCGGGTCCTCGGCGGTCCAGATCTTGCGCTCGGGCGTGTTGATGCAGCTCAGCACCGAGTGCAGCGTCGTCGTCTTGCCCGAGCCCGTGGGGCCCACGCACAGCAGCATGCCGTAGGGGCGGTTGGCGGCGGCCTGGAAGCGTTCGTAGTTGACCGGCGACAGGCCCAGGTTCTCCAGCGGGATCGGCGTGCTCGAGGCCAGCAGCCGCAGCACCGCGTCCTCCAGGTTCCCGAGCGTGGGGATGGTGGCCACGCGCAGTTCCAGCTTCACGCCCTGCACAAATTTGGCGAAGTTGATCTTGCCGTCCTGCGGCTTGCGGCGCTCGCTGATGTCGAGGTCGCACATGATCTTCAGCCGCGCCAGCAGCGCATTGCGGTAGCTCGGCGGCAGTTCCAGGTAGGGGCGCATCTGGCCGTCCTTGCGGAAGCGGATGCGCACCTTTTCCCGGCCTGCCGGGCATTCGATGTGGATGTCCGAGACGCCCTGGCTGTGGGCTTCCAGGATCATCGAGTTGATGAGCCGCACCAGCGTGTTGTCGCTCTGCTCGATGGCGCCTTCGTCGGTCTCGTCGCTCTGCGACTCGACCTTCTCCATCGAAGCCAGCAGCTTGCTGGCGTCGCCGGGCTCGAAGTCGATGGAGCCGCCGGACTCGGTGCCCTGCGGCGCATGCTCGGTGGCGCCGACCTTCTCGTAGGCCTTGTCGATGGCGCCCTTGAGCACGCCGGCGCGCGCCAGCACCGGCACGATCTTGCACTGCGCGGCGAATTCGAGCTCGTCGATCTTGGCCCGGTTGCTGGGGTCTTCCACCGCCGTCACCAGGCGGCCGGCGCGCAACATCAGCGGCAGCGCCGGCACGCGAATGGCCACGGCATGGGGCAGGCGGGCCACGGCCTCGGCGTCGGCCGGGAACTGCAGCACGTCGACCAGCGGGTAGCCCATCTTGCGCGCCAGCGCGGTCTGCAGGTCGGCGCGCGAGACCATGCCCTTCTTCACCAGCAGCTCGCCCAGCGGCACGCTGCGGTCGCCGCGCTGCTGCACCAGCGCCTCTTCGAGCTGCGCCTCGGTGATGAAGCCCAGCGCCGTCAGCGCCTCGCCGATGCGCACCATGGGCATGCGCGCCTGGTGCTCGACGGCCCGCGCCAGCTCGTCGGGGGTGATGATCTGGCGCACCACCAGGATATCGCCGAGCTTTCGGCTGCGCAGGGCGTCCTGCTCGGCCAGCGCTTCCTGGATCTGGTCGGGCGTGGCCGAGTCCTGCTGCACCAGGGCGTCGCCGATGCGCATGCCGATGTCGGCGCGCGTGTAGGCCGAGCGCGGCACGAACCAGCGCTGCAGCAGCCCCTGCGGGCCCAGCGGCTCGAACAGGTACAGGCCCCAGGGTTCCTCGAGGTGGCCCACGGTCTCGCCCTGCCAGCGCGGGGCGTTCTTCAAGTCGATGGTGAAGGGCAGCGGCGGCGCCTGGGTGGCGAAGTCGCGCGCGTTGCCGGGCGGCGCCGCCATGGCCAGCGGCTCCGTCAGGCGCAAGCGGCGGAACTGGTCCAGGCGCAGCGGCAGCGGCCGGCGCGGCGCCGGCATGCGCAGTTCGAGCACGCCGCGCTGGGGGTCGAACAGGCCCAGCTGGCCTTCGATCAGGCGGCCGTTCAGGCCTTCGATCTCGCAGCCCAGCGCCCCCGCCGCCACGGGCGCGGCGTAGCCGGCCAGGTCGGGCGTGGGCCAGGCGTAGTCGCTGCCGGGCGCGAGCGCCGCCAGCGGGGGTTGGGACAGGTCGGACATCGAGCCACCTCGAAAAAGGACGCGGCGCCCCGGGCCGCACGGTGCGCGGCAGCGGGATCGGTCGCATTTCGATGCTAGGCAGCCCCGCCGGCGCGAGGGCGCGGAATAGCGGGTCTTTGGCGCCCTTGATCGCCGGCGCAGGGCCGTGACAGGACGGTGACGGATGCACTCGCGCAACACATCTTTCAACGTCACGAGACGGTCACGGGCGCTCGCGAACATCCGCCGGGCCAGCCAGAAGACCCGCCACGGGCCACGGCCTTTCCGCACCCCACCCCTCCGCCACGACACCCCCCATGAAGTCACCACGCATCAAGAAGAACATCGTTCTGGTCGGCCGCGCCATCGCGGCCCTGTCGGCCGCGCTGCCCTTCGTCGCCAGCGCCGACGAAGGCTCGGGCGCGCAGGAAATCGTCATCACCGGCCAGAAGCTGGTGACGCTGTCGGCAGGCGCCATCGCGCCGTCGCAGAACTCGGTCAACGCCGGCACGCCGCTGTCGATCATCAGCAACCAGTACATCCGCGAGGCCACCTCGCCGATCGCCGACTACTCGCAGCTGCTGATGGTCACGCCCGGCGTGTTCGGCTTCGCGCCCAACGGCGTCGGCCTGGGCGACACCAAGGTGACGATGCGGGGCCTCTCGGACTCGAACTTCGTGATGAGCTTCGACGGCATCCCGTTCAACGACACCAACGGCGTCAGCCACCATTCCTGGGTCTTCTTCCCCAGCCAGTTCCTGGGCGGTGCGGTCGTCGACCGCAGCCCGGGCACCGCGTCGACCATCGGCCAGGCCACCTTCGGCGGCACCATCGACCTGCGCTCGCGGGAACTGGAACCCAACCGCCGCGTCGGCTTCGCCGTGACCGAGGGCACCTGGAACACCCGCATGGTCGGCGCCGAGCTGAACTCGGGCAACCTCAACGAGCACAACGCGAACTTCCTCATCAACGCGCATGAGCTCAAGTCCGACGGCTACCAGACCTACAACAAGCAGGACCGCAAGGCGACTTCGGGCAAGTTCCAGATCGATCTCACAGACGACACGCGCTTGACCCTGTACGGCAACTACCTGGACCTGAAGACCAACACGCCCAATGTGAAGGGCATCTTCCGGTCCGACTACGACAACGGCATCTACAACAACCTGCTCAGCGGCACCCCCGGCACCTGGAACTACTACGGCTACAACTTCTACGACGTCCACACCGGCTGGTCGTATGCGCAGCTGCAGTCCAGCCTGGGGGGCGGCTGGAAGGTCGACGAGAAGTTCTACAGCTACCGCTACAACAACAAGCAGAACTACAACAACTCGACCGTCACCAGCAACCCGCCGGTCTCGGCGACCAGCGGTGTCGACAAGCTCAATTCGTACACCACCATCGGCAACCTGTTGCGCCTCAGCCAGGAATCGAGCCTGGGCACGCTGCGCTTCGGCCTGTGGTGGGACCAGGCCGACAGCTTCCGCTACCAGATCAAGAGCGACCCGCGCACCTGGGTCGACGTGGCGGTGCCCAACTTCAGCGAGACCTACCGCACGACGACCTTCCAGCCCTACGTCGAATACGAGTTCCACCTCGGCGAACAGCTGACCGTGCTGCCCGGCGTCAAGGTGGCCTCGTACCGGCAGAACTTCGTCCACCTGGCCGACAACGGCGGCGCGGTGGGCAACCTGGGCGGTGCGCCCAGCCTCAACAACGCCATCACCTACCGCGACACCCTGCCCAGCCTGCGTGCCAACTACCTGCTGGCGAAGAACTGGTCGGTGTACGGCCAGGCGGCGGTCGGCGACCAGATCCCCAGCACCAGCATCTTCGACGTGCCCAACGCCAAGGTCAGCCCGCCGCCCAAGGCGACCAAGGCCAAGACGGTGCAGTTCGGCACCGTCATCAATGCCCAGAACTACACCTTCGCCGCCGACGTCTACCACACCAAGCTCGACGGCAGCTACACCGCGACCACGCCCGACGCCAACGGCAACATCGGCTACTACCTCAGCGGCACCGAGACCGACCAGGGCATCGAGGCCGAGGGCAACTACGTCATCGGCGGCGGCTTCAGCGTCTTCGCCAACGCCACCGTCGGCAGCCTGAAGTACGCCGACGGCCCGGCCGCGGGGCAATGGGTGGCCGGTGCGCCGAGCGACACCGAGACGCTGGGCCTGAGCTACAGGCAGGGGTCCTTCGCCGTCAACCTGTCGGGCAACCGCATCGGCCGCGTCTACAACGACAACGGCACCACCCACCAGGCCTTCGCGCTGGCCTCGGCGCTGGTGACCAACCTGAACATCAACTACACCCTCAAGTCGCCCTTCGACGCCGTGCAGCGCATCAAGCTGCAGGCCGCGATCAACAACCTGGCGAACTCGCACACGATCGTCGGCGTCGCCGGCCCGGTCAGCGGCAGCTCGGACGCCACACCCAAGGCCAACGACCTGCTGACGGTGATGCCGGCGCGCAGCCTGCTGCTGACCGCTACGATCGACTTCTGACGGGCGCTGCGGCGGTGGCCGCAGCGGGGCCCGTCGGCGAGGACCGTCAGCGAGGACCGTCAGCGAGGACACACCGTGCCGAGAACCAGACTGCTGTGCGGCGGCGCCACCCTGGTGGCAGCCGTCGCCATCCTTGGCGGATGCGCGGCGCCGCCGCCGGGCGCGGCGCCATCGGCGCGTGCGGCCTGGGTGCAGGCCACCGCCGGCGGCTACGCCGTGCGGGCGATCACCGACGACGCGGCCTGCCCCCTGCTCGACACCGGCCTGGACCGCGAGCCGATGACCTTGCGCGTGGCGCCGGCCGAAGTGCCTGCGCGCCCCGACGGCGCGCAGCAGGGCGGCATGGCTGCGCGCTTCCCCGAGCGCGTCTGCGAGGCCGCCGTGCCGCCCACCGCCACGCGCCTGGCCGTGGGTGCCCTGGTGCTGCCGCTGCCGCGCGCGCTGCCGCAGCGCATCGTGCTGCTGGGCGACACAGGCTGCCGCATGAAGCAGTCGGACCGCGCCTTCCAGGACTGCGCCGACGCCGCCGCCTGGCCCTTCGCGCAGGTCGCGCGCAGCGCGGCCGCCAAGCACCCCGACCTCGTGGTCCATGTCGGCGACTACCACTACCGCGAAAGCCCCTGCCCGCCGGGCCGCGCCGGTTGCGCCGGCAGCCCCTGGGGCTACGGCGCCGACGTCTGGCAGGCTGACTTCTTCACCCCCGCCGCGCCGCTGCTGGCCGCCGCACCCTGGGTGGCGGTGCGCGGCAACCACGAAAGCTGCAAGCGCGCCGGGGTGGGCTGGTTCCGCTACCTCGACGGCCATGCCTGGCGCGCCGACGGCGCCTGCGTGCAACCCGAGGGCGACGCGCAGGGCGAGTTCTCCGAGCCCTACGCCGTGGGCGTCGGCGCCGGCACCCAGTTCGTCGTCTTCGACTCGGCCTTCGTCGCCGGCCGCGCCTACGCCGCCGGCGAGGCTGCGCGCCGGCGCTATGCCGAGCTGCTGGCGCAGGCCGACGCCCTGGTGCGCCAGGTGCCGCACACCCTCTTCGTCAACCACCACCCGGTGCTGGCTTTCGGCGGCAGCGAGACCGGCGCGCCCAAGGAATCCGGCGCCGGGCTGCGCTCGGTGTTTGCCGACGCCCACCCGCGGCGCCTGTTCGCCGAGGGCGTCGACGTGGTGGTCAACGGCCACATCCACCTGTTCGAGGCGCTGGACTTCGACAGCCCGCACCCGGCGCAACTGCTGGTGGGCAACGGCGGGTCGGCCAACGAAGGCGAGCTCGACGCCGCTCAGGCCCTGCAGATGCAGCCCGCGCCGGGCGCCACGGTGCGCAGCTTCGTCACCCAGCCGGGCTACGGCTTCGCCACCCTGGACCGCCAGGGCACAGGCTGGCTGCTCACCGAGTGGGACGTCGCCGGCCGGGCGCTGCTGGCCTGCAGGCTCGACGGCCGGCAATGGCGCTGCGGCAGCGCACGCTGAAGGCGACCCCTGCAGCGGGAGGAGCGCCGCAGCCATGAACCTGCGTTTCGTCGAAGCCTACTACTGGGTGGTGCAGCTCAAGAGCATCTCGCGCGCCGCCGAGAAGCTGCACATCACGCAGTCGGCGATGTCCAGCCGCATCGCGGCGCTGGAAGACGAACTCGGCGTTCTGCTGCTGGACCGCCGCGACAAGCAGTTCCGCCTCACCGTCGCCGGCCTGCGCTTCCACGGCCACGCGCAGCGCCTGCTGGCGCTGCAGCGCGAGATCCAGGGCGAGATGGGCGCCGCCGGCGCGCAGCCGCGGGCGGTGGTGCTGCGCGTCGGCGCCATCGAGTCGGTGCTGCATTCCTGGCTCATCGACTGGCTGCAGCAGATGCGCCGCACCCAGGGCGGGCTGGCGCTCGAGCTGACGGTGGAGACGACGCCGGTGCTCGTCGACCAGGTGCAGCGCGGCGCGCTGGACCTCGCCTTCGCGGCGCTGCCCGTCAGCGGCGAAGGGCTGAAGAGCCGCGCGCTGCCGAGCATGGAGATGGTCTTCGTCGGCCACCGCGAACACCACCGCCAGCGCCGCTGGACCCTGGCTGAGCTGGCGCAGCAGGAACTGATGACCTTCCAGCGCGGCTCGCAGCCCTGGGTGGCGCTGGTGGAGCTGTTCCGCGAGGCCGGCCTGGAGCCGCGCGTGCACGCCATCTCGTCGATCTCGGCCATGGTGCAGCTGGTCGAGGGCGGCTTCGGCGTCGCCACGCTGCCGCGCGCCGCGGTGGCCCGGCTGACCGGGCGGCCGCTGAAGGTGCTGGTGGTGGATGCCGCGCTGCCGCAGCTGCCGGTGTTCGCCAGCCACCGCCTGGACCCCGGGGCGACGCTGGCCGGCGGCGTCGTCGACGCGCTGCTCGAATCCGTCGGCGCGGCGCCGGCACCGCGGGCGCGGCGGCCGCGTCCGTCATCGAAAAAACCGATGACTTGAGCAGAAAACTTCTTGTTTGATCGTTCCGCCGCGGCCTGCCCACAATGCGCCGCAGCGATGCCGCCCCGGCGTCGACGTGGAGGCCCTCGCCGATGTCCGCCGCTACCGCTGCTACCGCCGCTACTGCCGCCGCCGATCTGGGCGAGATCCGCGCCGCCATCCGCCGCGGCGACTTCAGCGGCCACACCAGCGGCGTGGCGCGCGACCGCGTGCAGGGCAACGTCGTCATCCTGCCACTGGCCTGGGCCGCCGACTTCCTGCGCTACTGCCAGGCCAACCGCAAGCCCTGCCCGCTGCTCGCGGTCGGCGAGCCCGGCGACCCG
>CAIWPS010000362.1 GCA_903914615.1 uncultured beta proteobacterium
ACGCCCACCAGGGTGTCGATGAGCGTGGTCTTGCCGGTGCCGTTGCGGCCCAGCAGCGCCAGCGAACGGCCCGCCGGCATGCTGAAGCCGACGTCGCTGAGCACGACGGACTCGCCGTAGCCGCAAGTCAGGCCTTCGACCGCGAGCAGGGTCTCAGCCATGCCAGACCTCCGCGGCACCGAGATAGACCGCCCTGACCTGCGGGTCGGCAGCGATCTGCCCGGGTGTGCCTTCCGTGAGCACGGCGCCGTTGACGAGCACGGTGATGCGGTTGGCGAAGCTGAAGACCAGGTCCATGTCGTGCTCGATCAGCACCACCGACACATCGGCGGGCAGCGCCGCCACGGTGGCCAGGATGTCGGCGCGCTCGCCCGCCGGCACGCCGGCAGCGGGCTCGTCCAGCAGCAGCACGCGCGGGCGCTGCGCCACGGCGAGCGCGATCTCCAGCAGCCGGCGCTTGCCGTAGGGCAGCTCGCGCGTCGGCTGGTCGGCATGCTGCTCGAGCCGGAACTGCGCCAGCAGCACTTGGCACTCGTCGGCGATGGCGGTGTCCGCGCCCAGCGGCTGCCACCAGCGTCGCGCCGCATCGACGCGGCCGGCCACGGCCAGGGCCAGGCTCTGCAGCGGCGTGAGCGAGCCGAAGAGCTGGTTGATCTGGAAGGTGCGCACGAGGCCCAGGCCGACGCGCTTGTGCGGCGCCAGGCCGGTGATATCGCGGCCCTGGAGCTCGACGCGGCCCGAGGTCGGCGCCAGCATGCCGGTGAGCTGGTTGATGAGCGTCGTCTTGCCGGCGCCGTTGGGCCCGATGAGGGCGTGGCGTGCGCCCTTCGCGATGGCCAGGCTCACGCGGTTGGTGGCGGTGATGCCGCCGAAGCGCTTGACCAGCGCGTGGGTCTGCAGCACCACTTCGCTCATGATTTCCCGAACCACGTCCAGGGCCTGAACAGGCGCTCGCGCCCGACCCGCATCAGCACCACCAGGAAGAGGCCGATCCAGAAGGTCCAGTACTGCGCCGTCAGCCCCGAGATGAGATCGTGCAGCACCTTGAAGGCGATGGCGCCGACGAGCGCCCCCCACAGCCAGCCGGCGCCGCCGATGACCAGCGCCAGCATGACGTCGGCGCTGCGGTGGAACTCGAACACGTCCAGCGAGGCGAAGCCCGTCGTCTGCGCCAGCAGCGCGCCCGCCGCGCCGGCCAGCGCCGCGGCCAGCGTGTACACCGCGGCCAGCCGGCCCTGCACCGACAGGCCGATGGCCGACAGGCGCAGCCGGTTGTCGCGCAGCGCCTGCAGCGAGATGCCCAGCGGCGAATGCACGATGCGGCGCAGCAGCAGGAAGGCCAGGAAGAGCAGCGCCACCGAGTAGAACGAGGCGACGCGGGCACCGAGGTCGAATTCGAAGCGCCCCAGCAGCGGGCCCATGACGACGCCCTGCAGCCCGTCGGTGCCGCCGGTGACGGCGTCGAACTTGTTGGCCAGCTCCAGCAGCACCAAGGCCACGCCCATGGTCACCATCAGCCGCGTCAGGTCGGTGCCGCGCACGATCATCGGGCTCGTCAGCAGGCCCAGGGCGGCGCCCAGCGCAGTGCCGACGGCCAGGCCCACCAGCGGGTCGGGCATCACATGCTTGGCGAACAGCGCCGCGCCGTAGGCGCCGACGCCGAAGAAGGCGGCATGGCCCAGCGAGACGATGCCGGCGTAGCCCAGGATGAGGTCCAGCGACAAGGCGAACAGCGCCAGGATGGCGATCTCGTTGATGAGCGCTGCGTGCTGGCCCAGGAACACGGGCGTGGCCCAGATCGCGGCCCACAGCGCGTATTCCCAGGCGCGCCAGCGCGAGGGCGCGCGCAGGCGCTGGGCGGCGCCACTCAAGACCGGCCCTCGCGCGCGAACAGGCCCGACAGTCCTTGAGGCCGCCACAGCAGGATGGCGATCATCAGCACGTAGACGATGAAGGCGCCGAGCTTGGGCGCGTAGTACTTGCCCATCACGTCGGCGATGCCCAGCACCAGCGCCGCCACCAGCGGCCCGGTGATCGAACTGGTGCCGCCGACGGCGCAGACGATGAGGAAATAGACCATGAACTTGAGCGGAAAGCTCGGGTCCAGGCCCAGGATGTCGGCGCCCATCGCGCCGCCCAGCCCGGCCAGGCCCGAGCCGACGGCGAAGGTGAGCAGGAACACCCGGTCCACCGGGATGCCCAGGCCGGCCGCCACGCGCGGGTCGTCCACCGCCGCGCGCAGCCGGCTGCCGAAGCGCGTGCGCGACAGCAGCGCCTGCAGCAGCAGCGCCAGCGCCACGCAGCTGATGACGATGAACAGACGGTACGCGCCCATGCCCAGCTGCCAGGCGCCTGAACCTGAACCGATGGCGAACTCGAAGCGGTGGCGAAAGAAGTCGGGCAGCTGGATGTTCTGCTGCTGCGAGCCCATGAAGTAGTCCACCGCGGCCACGGCCATGAAGGTCAGGCCGATGGAGAACAGCACCTGGTCGAGGTGCGGCTTGCCGTACATCGG
>CAIWPS010000363.1 GCA_903914615.1 uncultured beta proteobacterium
CGCGCGCGCGGACGTCATCGCCATCGCGCCCAACCGCGCCGCCTCGCGCATGGGCAGCCTGCTGCAGGCCGGCGTCGGCGGCGGCACGGCGCTGCCGCTGCTGGGCGGCAAGACCGCGCTGGACGGCAGCGGCGTGGGCATTGCCGTGCTGGACTCGGGCATCGATTTCAGGAACAAGGATTTCCAGGACGCCAAGGGCAACTCGCGGGTCGCCGCCGTGGTCGACTTCGTGGCCCTCGGGCGCAAGGCCGCCGGCGGCGGCTGGTCAGCCGGTCAGGACTACACGCCTTCCACCAAGGACAGCCTCGACGGCAGCAAGTACAAGCAAGGGCTGAAGAAGCTGTCCCCGAGCGCCGCGCTGCCCGACCCCTACGGCCACGGTACCTTCGTGGCTTCGGTGGCGGCCGGCAACGGCGGCTACCAGTCGCCCGACGCCACCGGCGTCGCGCCGGGCGCCACGCTGTTCGACGTGCGCGTGCTCGACGAACGCGGCGTGGGCAACATGGCCGACGTGCTGGCCGGCATCGACTGGGTCATCCAGCGCGCGCGCATGGCCAACATCCGCGTCATGAACCTGAGCCTGGGCGCGGCGTCGACCGACTCCTTCCTCATCGACCCGCTGGCCCGTGCGGTGCGCAGCGCCACCGCCAGCGGCATCGTCGTCGTCACGGCTGCGGGCAACGCCGGCAAGAACAGCGCCGGCGCGATGGTCTACGGCACCATCTCGTCGCCCGGGCACGACCCCTCGGTGATCACCGTGGGGGCCTCGAACATGGTGGGCACGGCGGCGCGCAACGACGACGTCATGACCACCTTCAGCTCGCGCGGCCCGACGCGCGGCCGCCTGGTCTTCCCCAGCGGCGACGTCTGGGTGGACAACCTCGTCAAGCCCGACCTCGTGGCCCCCGGCAACCGCCTGCTCGGCGCGCTGGGCGGCGACAGCACGGGCAAGCCGGCCGGCTGGAACTTCCTGGCCGCGAACTACCCCCTGCTGGACCAGGTGCCGGGGGCGGCGCAGCTGCCCTTCCAGACCCTGATGCAGCTCAGCGGCACCTCGGTGGCCGCGCCCGCCGTGGCCGGCGCCGCAGCGCTGCTGCTGCAGGCCAACCCGGGCCTGACGCCGCCCCTGGTCAAGGCCATCCTGCAGTACACCGCCCAGCCCATGGCCACGGCCGGCGTGCTGGAGCAGGGCATGGGCGAGCTCAACGTCGCCGGTGCCGTGCAACTGGCGCTGGCGCTGCGCACCGACCTCGGCACCGCGCTGGCCGCCGGCACGCTCAAGCCGGGCGACAACATGCTGGCCCCCGGCATGACGCTGCCGGCTGCCGGCTCCACGCTGAACGGCCAGATGGTGTCGTGGAGCGGCATGATCACCGCGGCCGGCACCCACCTGCTGGGCGGCGCGGCGCTGTTCACGCAATGGCAGCCGATCTACGACCCGGCGCTGACCTGGGTGCGCGAGGTGGCCCTGCGCAGCACCATCACCTGGCAGCCGGCTTCGAAGAGCACGGGCGTGGGCGCCAACCAGGTGCCCACCGCCATCGTCGAGGGCAATGCGCCGGCGCAGGTGCTGCTGACCGCAGGCGTGCGCGTGCTCGACGCGGTGGCGCAGACCCCCGGCGGCGCCTCGCAGGCGCTGATCACGCCGCTGGCGACGCTGGCCGCGCGCGCCGCGCTGGGCGCCGGCGTCACGCTGGGCCTGGGCTACAGCGTCAACCAGGGCGCCATCAGCAGCGAAGGCGTGCCGCTGAGCCAGGGCTACGTGCTGGGCAGCGGCTTCCTGCTCAGCGAGGGCTTCCTGCTCAGCGAAGGCTTCCTGTTGAGCGAGGGTTTCCTGCTCAGCGAGGGCTTCCTTCTGAGCGAAGGTTTCCTGCTCAGCGAAGGCTTCCTGCTGAGCGAAGGCTTCCTGCTCAGCGAGAGCACGGTCAGCAACCAGTCGCTCGCCGACCCGGCTTCCGCTGGCAACGGCAGCTACCTGGGCGACTGAGCCCTGCAGCCCGCGGGCCTTGCGCCCGCGGCGCTCAGGCGGCCGCGAAGGCGGCGTCGAGCTGCTTCGCCCAGCGCGCCTTCTCGGCCGCCGGCGCGAAGGCGGCCTCGAAGCTGTTGCGCGCCAGCGCGTAGGCCTGCGCCCGGCCGAGCTGCGGCAGGGCGTCGAAAGTGGCGATGAAGTTGTCGTTCATGTAGCCGCCGAAGTAGGCCGGGTCGTCGCTGTTGACCGTGGCGCACAGGCCGGCATCGAGCAGGGCCGGCAGGTTGTGGTCGGCCATCTGCTTGAA
>CAIWPS010000364.1 GCA_903914615.1 uncultured beta proteobacterium
CCTGCGCGTAGTCGGGGAAGTCGATGTGGTGGGCGATGCGGCTGCTCATGCCCGGGTTGCTCTTGAAGAAGGTGTCCATGCGGTCCTTGTAGCCGGCCAGGATCACCACCAGGTCGTCGCGCTGGTTCTCCATCACCTGCAGCAGGATCTCGATCGCCTCCTGGCCGTAGTCGCGCTCGTTCTCGGGGCGGTAGAGGTAGTAGGCCTCGTCGATGAAGAGCACGCCGCCCATGGCCTTCTTCAGCACTTCCTTGGTCTTGGGCGCGGTGTGGCCGATGTACTGGCCGACGAGGTCGTCGCGCGTCACCGCCACCAGGTGGCCCTTGCGGCTGTAGCCCAGGCGGTGGAGGATCTGCGCCATGCGCATCGCCACCGTGGTCTTGCCGGTGCCGGGGTTGCCGGTGAAGCACATGTGCAGGCTGGGCGTCTGCGCCGCCAGCCCCAGGTTGGCGCGCAGCTTGTCGATGACGAGCAGCGCCGCGATGTCGCGGATGCGCTGCTTCACCGGCGCCAGGCCGACGAGGTCGGTCTCCAGTTCCCGCAGCACGGGTTCGACCTGGCTCTGCGCCATCACCTCCTTGACGGTGCGCGCCGGCGCTGCGGCCTCGGCCGCCGGCGCGGCCGGGGCTGCGGCGCCGGGTGCACCGGGGATGGCGTAGAGCGGGCCGGCCATGGCGCGTCAGCCGCTGTAGCGCTCGGCTTCGGGCTTGTCGGTGGCGTAGCTGTGCACGGTGTAGTGCAGGCTGCGGCCGTTGACTTCCTGGCGCACGAGGCCGAAGCCGGGTTCCTTCGTCGGCCGGTTGACGATGAAGCTCATCACGATGCTTTCCACGCCGCGCTCGGAGTTGAAGGCCATGAGCCGGATGTAGTGCTGGGGGAAGGTCTTGCGGCAGGCGTTCAGCTCCATCAGCACGCCGGCGGCGTCCTGCAGGTCGAACATCGGCATGCCGTACATCTCCCAGTAGGTGTTGCGCGGGTGCGGGTCGTCGGTGTATTCGACGCTCCAGGCGTAGCCGTTCTTCAGGCCGTACTCGATCTGCAGCGCGATCTCGGCATCCGTGAGGTCGGGCAGGAAGCTGAACTGGCCCTGCGTGATGCGGCCGGTGGGGTTGGTCATCATGGCGGGGTGCTCCTTCAGGCGACCGCGGCGGTCACGGCGTAGTCGGACGAATCGGTGCTGGCGTAGTTGAAGCTGATCTCGCCCCAGGTGTCCAGCGCCTGCTTCAGCGGCGTGCAGAACTGCGCCGCCTTGCGCAGGATCTCCGGGCCCTCGTTCTTGATGTCGCGGCCCTCGTTGCGCGCCTTGACCATGCATTCCAGCGCCACCCGGTTGGCCACCGCGCCGGCCTGGATGCCCGCCGGGTGGCCGATGGTGCCGCCGCCGAACTGCAGCACGACGTCGTCGCCGAAGAGGTCGATGAGCTGGTGCATCTGCCCGGCGTGGATGCCGCCCGAAGCCACCGGCATGACCTTCTTCAGGTCGGCCCAGTCCTGGTCGAAGTACAGGCCCCGCGGCAGGTCCTGCTTGGTGTAGCTGTCGCGGCAGACGTTGTAGTAGCCCTGCACCGTCAGCGGGTCGCCTTCGAGCTTGCCCACCGCCGTGCCGGTGTGCAGGTGGTCGCAGCCGGCCAGGCGCAGCCACTTGGCGATGACGCGGAAGCTCACGCCGTGGTTCTTCTGCCGCGTGTAGGTGCCATGGCCGGCGCGGTGCATGTGCAGGATCATGTCGTTCCTGCGCGCCCAGTTGGCCATGCTCTGGATCGCCGTGTAGCCGATGACGAGGTCGACCATCACGATCACGCTGCCCAGTTCCTTGGCGAACTCGGCGCGCTCGTACATGCCTTCCATGGTGCCGGCGGTGACGTTGAGGTAGCTGCCCTTGACCTCGCCGGTGGCGGCGCTGGCCTTGTTCACCGCGTCCATCACGTACAGGAAGCGGTCGCGCCAGTGCATGAAGGGCTGGCTGTTGATGTTCTCGTCGTCCTTCATGAAGTCCAGCCCGCCCTTCAGGCCTTCGTAGACGACGCGGCCGTAGTTGCGGCCCGACAGGCCCAGCTTGGGCTTGGTGGTCGCACCCAGCAGCGGGCGGCCGAACTTGTCCAGCCGTTCGCGCTCGACGACCAGGCCCGTCGGCGGGCCCTGGAAGGTCTTGATGTAGGCCACCGGCACGCGGATGTCCTCCAGCCGCGCCGCCTTCAGCGGCTTGAAGCTGAAGACGTTGCCGATGAGGCTGGCCGTCATGTTGGCGATCGAGCCTTCCTCGAACAGGATGATGTCGTAGGCCACCCAGGCGAAGTATTCGCCGGGCCGGCCGGGCACGGCCTCGACCTTGTAGGCCTTGGCGCGGTAGCTGTCGCAGGCGGTCAGGCGGTCGGTCCACACCACGGTCCAGGTCGCGGTGCTGCTCTCGCCGGCCACCGCCGCGGCGGCTTCGACCGGGTCCACGCCTTCCTGCGGCGTGATGCGGAACAGGCAGATGGTGTCGGTTTCCTTGGGCGCGTAGTCGGGTTGCCAGTAGCCCATCTGGCGGTACTTCAGCACCCCCGCCGAATAGCGCTTCTTGGCGTTGGCGGTGATGTCGGTGGCATCGGTCAGCAGACCGGCTTCGGCGGGGTGGTTCATGGGCTTTCCTCGGGTTCGGCGGCAGCGGGTGAACCCAATGTAGGCCGGCCGTCAGTTAAGGGAAAGTCAGAACTTCTTCAGATTCAGATCAGGTAAAACTGATGCATGAACATCACCTTCCGCCAGCTCAGGGTCTTCACCGAGGTCGCGGCGCAGGGCAGCATGGCGCGCGCCGCCGAGGCGCTGCACCTGACGCCGCCGGCGGTGAGCATGCAGATCAAGGAGATCGAAGGCCAGGTCGGCCTGCCCCTCTTCGACCGCCAGGGCCGGGCGGTGTCGCTGTCCACCGCGGGCGAATACTTCCTCGTCCATGCCAAGCGCCTGCTGGCGGCGCTGAAGGAGGCCGACGACGCGATGGCGCGCTTCAAGCGCGTCGAGCGCGGGCTGCTGACCATCGGCATGGTCAGCACGGCCAAGTATTTCGTGCCGCACCTGCTGGCGCGCTTCCACCAAGACCACCAGGGCGTCGACGTTCGGCTGCGCGTGGTCGGCAACCGCGAGCAGCTGGTGGCGCTGATGCAGGCGGGGGAGGTCGACCTGTCGATCATGGGCCGGCCGCCGCGCGAGATCGCCACCCGCGCCGAGGCCTTCGCGCCGCACCCGCTGGTCTTCGTCGCGCCGCCCGGCCACCCGCTGCTGCAGCGGCCGCAGGCGCCGGTGGCTGCGCTTGCGGCCTATGCCTTCATCGCACGCGAGCAGGGCTCGGGCACGCGCAACGCCATGGAAGCCTTCTTCGCCGAGCACCGCCACACGCCGCGCATCGCGATGGAGATGTCCAGCAACGAGACCATCAAGCAGGCCGTCATCGCCGGCATGGGGCTGAGCTTCCTGTCGCTGCACACCGTGGGGCTGGAGCTGCGCAGCGGCCTGCTGGCGGTGCTGGACATCGCCGGCACGCCGGTGATGCGGATGTGGAACGTGGTGCACCTGGGCTCCAAGGTGCTGTCGCCTGCGGCCGAGGCGTTTCGGTACTACCTGATCGAGCAGGGGGCGGCGTTCCTGCGCGCCAACGACGCCCCTCTGCTGGGTCCGGCGGCCGCGGCGCCAGCCCGCTGAGCTAGCTGCCCGCGGCCTTGCGGCCGGGCTTCTTGGCCGCCGCGGCGCCCTTCCCCTTCTCCAGCAAGGCGTCCAGGTTCTTCGTGATCTCGGCTTCAATGGTCTTGCTGAAGGCACCGAGCAGGAAGCCCAGCTTCGCCTCGAGATCGAAGTGGTCGCCGGCCACGATGAGGCGGCCGCTGACCCCCGTGCGCGTGAACTCCACCGTGTCGCTGGTCTCGCCCTCGAGGACGCTGCATTCCATGTCGAACTTCTGCTCGACTTCTTCGGCCCAGGCCCAGGCGATCTCGCGCGCCTGGGCCAGGCCGAGCTGGTGTTCGCGGTGGATGCGGATGTCGGCCACGGGGCATGCTCCTCTCAGGGTGGGTTGAGTTTGGCGCGGCGTTCGGCCTTCGGCAATGCGGCCAAGCCCTGCACCGCGGCGTAGAAGCGCGGGAAGTCGCCGCCGCTGCGTTCGAACAGGTCCTCGAAGGCCGGCACCAGCTCGTCGTAGGCGGCCAGCACGCCGAAGCTGGCGTTGTTGGCGCGCGCGAACCAGGGGTCGTAGCCGACGTAGCCGCCCCAGCGCCCGGACTTCAGCGCCGCGTAGTCCGCACGCAGCGCCGCCATCAGCGCTGCCTTGCGCTCGGCCTTGGCCGCGGCGCCGACGTCGCTGGCGTAGAGCTGCGCCAGCAGGTCGCGGTAGTGCCGCGTCAGCGCCTGGAAGTCGGCGCGCCGCACCTCGGCCGCCTGCTGGGCTGCACGCAGCGCGGGCGTGCCCTGCTGCGCCAGCCAGCGCCGGGTGCCGATGCGCTCCACCGCCACCGCGAACGATTCGTTGAAGGTGGTGTCGTCGGCGGCATAGGCCACCTGGTGCGCCAGCTCGTGGAAGATCAGCCGCGCCAGCTCGGCGTCCGAGCCGTTGACGAAGGTGTTGAGCAAGGGGTCGCCGCCCAGCCAGTTGCTCCAGCCCAGCGTCGAGTAGGCCGGCACGCCGTAGACATCGACCTCCCAGCCCTCGGCACGGAGCTGCGCCGCCAGTGCGTCGGCCTCGGCCTGCGCGAAGTAGCCGCGGTAGCCGACGCAGCCCATCACCGGAAAGCACCAGGTCTTCAACTGCAGCGACAGCGCGGGCGCGGCTACGACATTCCAGACCGCGGCGCTGCGCTTCAGGTCGGCGTAGCGGCGGTAGCTGGCGTTGTCGGGCAGGTGCAGCTCGCTCACCGCGTAGTCGCGCAGGCGCTGGCTGAGCTGCAGGCGCTCGCGCAGCGCCGCCGGCGTCGCCGGGTCGGCCAGCACCTCGGGCACCGGGCGGGCGCTGCGCATCAGCTCGAGGTGGCCGCCCACCGCCTGGCCGTAGTAGGCCAGCGTGCTGCAGCCGCTGCCCAGGCAGGCCAGGGCCAGCAGGCCTGCCGTGAGCGCAGCGCCGGCTGCCGCCATCAGCCACCCGCGCCGTGGCACGCGCTCAAGCCGCGGCAACCTCGACCAGGCAGTCGTAGAACGACGGCGCGCGGCCGATGTCGGTCAGGCGCTGGTGGGTCAGCTCGTTGACGTTGGTGCCGGCCAACCCGTCCTTGCGCCACCAGATGCCCAGGCCGTTGACGACGCCGGGCCGCGCACGGTCGTTCAGCGCGGCCTTGCAGCGGTACTCGCCGCGGTCGTTGAAGACGCGCACCGCCGCGCCGTCGGCGATGCCGCGCGGGGCGGCGTCCTGCGGGTGCATCTCCAGCCGCGGTTCTTGTTCCGCCGCACGCAGGCTGGCGACGTTGACGAAGGTGGAATTGAGGAAATGCCGCGCCGGCGGCGAGATCATCGCCAGCGGGTAGCGCGCCGCCAGTTCCGGCGACGACTGCGGGCTCTCGTAGTTCGGCACATGGTCGGGCAGGCCCAGGCCCGGGGCATCGGCCAGCGCCTTGCCGCCGGGCGTGGGGAAGCCGCCTTCGGCAAAGGGCGCGTCGGCGATGGCCAGCTTGCACCAGCCACGCTGCTGCAGCTGCGCGGCATCGACGCGCTCGGGGTCGAAGGCGGCCAGCGCCATCGCCTCGTCGCTGTCGGCGAAGCAGGGCTCGTCGAAGCCCATCCGTGCGGCCAGCGTGCGGAAGATCTCGGCGTTGGACTTCGACTGCCCCAGCGGCGCGATGGCCGGCCGGTTCAGCATGGCGTAGGTGTGGCCGTAGGCGCTGTGCGCGTCCCAGTGTTCCAGCTGCGTCGTTGCCGGCAGCACGTAGTCGGCATGGTCGGCGGTGTCGGTGCGGAAATGCTCCAGCACGACGGTGAACAGGTCCTCGCGGGCGAAGCCGCGCGCCACCTTGCCGTTCTCCGGCGCCACCGCCACCGGGTTGCTGTTGTAGACGACGACCGCCTCGATCTTCGGCCCGAAACCGGGCGAGCTCGCACGCAGCAGGTCGTCGCCGATGGTGCTCATGTTGACGGTGCGCGGCCGGCGGCCGGCCAAAAGATCGGGCCGCTGCAGCCAGGCCGTGCGCACGGCCGGCCTGAACCAGCCCGAGGCCGACAGCAGCAGCCCGCCCGCGCGGTGCCGCCACGCGCCCACCAGGCAGGGCAGCAGCGACACCAGCCGCACCGCATTGCCGCCGCCGCGCACGCGCTGCATGCCGTAGTTCAGGCGGATGGCCGCCGGCTTCGTGGTGCCGTAGTCGCGCGCCAGCTGGCGCACATCATCGGCCGTGATGCCGCACACCGCCGCGGCGCGCTCGGGCGGCCATTGCAGGGCGCGCTCGCGCAGCGCCGGCCAGCCCTCGACGTGGCGCGCCAGGTAGTCGTGGTCCAGCCAGTCGTGCGCGATCAGCTCGTGCATCAGGCCCAGCGCCAGCGCGCCGTCGCTACCCGGCAGCAGGGCGATGTGCTGGTGGCACTTCTCGGCCGTCTCGGTGCGCCGGGGGTCGATGCAGACCAGCTTGGCGCCGGCGCGCTTGGCCTGCTGCGCGAAGGTCCAGAAATGCAGGCTGCTGGTGATGGGGTTGCTGCCCCAGATCAGGATGAGCTTGCTCTCGGCATACCACTCCAGGTGCATCCCGACCTTGCCGCCGTAGGTGGCGGCCAGCGCTTCGCCGCCGGCATTGCTGCAGATGGTGCGGTCCAGCAGGCTGGCCCCCAGCCGGTGGAAGAAGCGCGCGGCCATGCCGTCGCCCTGCACCAGGCCCATGGTGCCGGCGTAGCTGTAGGGCAGCACGGCCTGCGGGTCGCGCGCGGCGATGGCCTTGAGCCGCGCGGCGATGTCGTCCAGCGCCTCGTCCCAGCCCACCGGCTCGAAACGGCCCTCGCCCTTGCGGCCGACGCGCCTGAGCGGCGTCAGCACGCGGTCCGGGTGGTAGCTGCGCTCGGCGTAGCGGCTGACCTTGGTGCACAGCGCGCCGTGCGTGGGCGGGTGATCGGGGTCGCCGTGGATGCGCACGACGCGCCCTTGCTCGACGGTGACCTGCATCGCGCAGGTGTCGGGGCAGTCGTGCGGGCAGGTGGCCTGGACGACGCGTGTGGCGGCGGCCGGGGTGGCAGTCGTGGTCATTTGACGAATGTGCCACAGGCCAAGCGTCGCCAGTCCGCCGCGGCTAAGATGACCTGCACGAGACCCACCGCGGAGCCTGTGCCATGCAGATCATCGAGTCCATCCTCGCCGACGCCGCCGTTGCCACGACGATCCGGCGCGACATCCATGCCCACCCCGAGCTGTGCTTCCAGGAAGTACGCACGGCCGACGTGATCGCCAAGGCGCTCACCGACTGGGGCATCCCCATCCACCGCGGCCTGGGCAAGACCGGCGTGGTCGGCATCGTCAAGAACGGCACGTCAAGCCGCGCCGTCGGCCTGCGCGCCGACATCGACGCGCTGCCGATGACCGAGCACAACACCTTCGCCCACGCCAGCCGCCACCCCGGCAAGATGCACGCCTGCGGCCACGACGGCCACACCGCGATGCTGCTCGCCGCGGCCAAGCACCTCAGCCGCCACCGCAACTTCGACGGCACCGTCTACCTCGTCTTCCAGCCCGCCGAAGAAGGCGGCGGCGGCGCGCGCGAGATGATCAAGGACGGCCTCTTCGAGCAGTTCCCGATGGAGGCCATCTTCGGCGCCCACAACTGGCCCGGCATGAAGGTCGGCGCCTTCGGTGTCAGCCCGGGCGCCCTGATGGCGTCGAGCAACGAGTTCACCATCACCATCCGCGGCAAGGGCTCGCATGCCGCGCTGCCGCACCTGGGCATCGACCCGGTGCCGGTGGCGGCGCAGATGGTGATGGCCTTCCAGACCATCATCACGCGCAACCGCAGGCCCATCGACCCCGGCGTCATCAGCGTCACCATGATCCACGCCGGCGAGGCGCTCAACGTCGTGCCCGAGACCTGCCAGGTGCGCGGCACCGTGCGCACCTTCTCGCTGGAGACGCTGGACCTCATCGAGCAGCGCATGAAGGTGGTGGCCGAGCACACCTGCGCCGCCTTCGGCGCCACCTGCGAGTTCAGCTTCGGCCGCAACTACCCGCCCACCGTCAACCACGCGGCCGAGACCGAGTTCGTGCGCCGCGTGCTTGGCAGCGTCGTGGGCCCCGAGAACGTCGTGCCCTTCGAGCCGACCATGGGCGCCGAGGACTTCAGCTTCTTCCTGCAGGCCAAGCCCGGCTGCTACTTCATGATCGGCAACGGCGACGGCGCCCACCGCGAGGGCGGTCACGGCCTGGGCCCTTGCATGCTGCACAACCCCAGCTACGACTTCAACGACGACCTCATCCCGCTCGGCGCCACGGCCTGGGTGCGCATCGCCGAAGAGTGGCTGCGCCAGCCGCGCGGGTGAGCGCGGTGGACGCCGTGGCGGACTGTTTCGCGCAGGGCTACGCCGAGGCGCGCGGCAAGTTCTTCGCCGCTGCCGAGGCCGCGGGGCTGGACGTGCAGTCGCACCCCCACCCGCTGCTGGGCATGGAAGGCGAAACGCTGGCGATGGACGTGGTGCGTGCCGGCCCGCGCGATGCGCCCTTGCTGCTGCTGTCCAGCGCCTGCCATGGTGTCGAGGGCTTTTGCGGTTCCGGCGTGCAGGTGGCGCTGTTGCGCGACGCCGCCTTCCAGGCCGCGGCGCGCGAGGCCGGCGTGGCCGTGCTCTACGTCCATGCCCTCAACCCCCATGGCTTTTCGTGGTGGCGGCGCGTCACGCAAGAGAACGTCGACCTCAACCGCAACTGGCACGACTTCAGCCGGCCGCTGCCGCGCAACACCGCCTACGACGACATCGCCCGCCTGCTGCTGCCGGCGCACTGGCCGCCCGGCCCGGAGGCCGATGCCGCGCTGGCGGCCTGGGTCGCACAGCATGGCGCGCGGGCGCTGCAGACCGCCGTCACCGCCGGCCAGCACGACCACCCCGAGGGCCTGTTCTACGGCGGCCGCAGCCCCACCTGGAGCCAGCAGACGCTGCGCCATGTGCTGCAGGACGAGGGCCGGCGCTGCGCGCGCCTGGCCTGGATCGACTTCCACACCGGCCTCGGCCCCACCGGGCACGGCGAGCGCATCGCCGCGATGCGCGACGACGCCACCGGCATCGCCCGTGCCCGCGCCTGGTGGGGCGCGCAGGTGACCTCGATCTACGACGGCTCGTCGACCTCGGCCAGGCTCACCGGCATGATGTTCGAGGCCGCCTACCAGGAATGCCCGCAGGCCGAGTACACCGGCATCGCGCTGGAATACGGCACCGAGCCGATGGACGAGATCACCACCGCGCTGCGCCAGGACCAATGGTTCGAATGCCACCCCGAAGCCGACCCCGCGCTGCGCGCCGCGGCGCGCCGGCGCATGCGCGACGCCTTCTACACCGACACCGCCGAATGGAAGCAGCGCATCGTGGCCCAGGGGCGCGAGGCCGCGCTGCAGGCGGTGGCCGGGCTCGCCGGCGCGGGCAGGTCCTGAACGGCCTGCCTGCAACCCGTCCGGCGCTGAGCCACGCAGCGCCCGTGCCCGCACCATCGCCCTGTCCGCCACACCCGACCGCACACCATGCCAACCGCCCTGCTGCTCATCGACGTCCAGCAATCCTTCGTCAGCCGGCCCTACTGGAACGCGGCCGAGGTGCCGCCTTTCCTGGCCCGCTGCAATGCCCTCGTGGCCGGTTGCATCGCGCAGGGCGTGCCCGTGGTGCGCATCCTCCACAGCGACGGCCCGCGTCAGGCCGACAACCCCTTCGCGCCGGAAAGCGGCCTCGTGCGCCCGCTCGAAGGCCTGGCGCCCTTCATCGCCGCGGCCGAGTTCGAGAAGCACCGCCACAGCGCCCTCGTCGGCACCGGGCTGCCGGTGTGGCTGCGGCAGCAGGGCATGCGCCGGCTCATCGTCGCCGGCATCCGCACCGAGCAGTGCTGCGAGACGACGACGCGCCACGCCAGCGACGAAGGCTACGAGGTCGACTTCGTGCTCGAAGCGACGCTCACCTTCGACATGCGCACGCCGGCCGGCGGCGTGCTCACGGCGGCGCAGATCCGCGAGCGCACCGCCACCGTGCTGGCGGACCGCTTCGCGACCCTCACCACCGTCGAGCAGGCCTTGCAGCGCGCCACCTGAGCGCGCTCAAGGTGCGCCCAGCACCAGGTAGGCGTTGAGCGCGCCGCCGGCCGCGAAACCGATGCCGACGAACGCCGGGCCCACCGGCGTCTCGCCGCCGAGATAGATCGCCAGGCTGCCCAGCCAGCCGGTGCGCTGCTGCACGGTGTAGGGCTGGCCGACGCGGCCGGCCTCCAGGGCCACGCCCAGCCGCAGGTCGCCGCGCAGGCCCAGCGGCGCCTGGCCGATGATGCGTTCGGCGCGCACGCTGGCATAAGCCACGTCGTTGCCCAGCAGCTGGCCGGTGGCGTAGCCGGTGAGGTTGAGCAGGCCGCCGAGCTTGCCGGCGTCGGTGATGGGCAGCTGCCCGCGGGTCGCACCCACCCAGGCCACGCGCGAGCCCAGCACGTAGTCCTGCAGCGGCCACGCCGCGCGCGCATCCAGGCTGGCGCGGCCGTAGCCGAGCTTGTCGGAGTTGAACCACGAGCCCTGCACCGACCAGCCGCGGCGCGGGAAGTACAGGCGGTCGAACTGGTCCATGTCCAGCCCCAGCAGCCAGCCGCCGCCCAGGCGCTGCGGCTGCAGCAGCGAGAACACGTCGACGCCGGTCTGCAGGCTGTTGCTGACCTTGCTCTCGCGCCAGCCCAGCCGCACCTGGCCGAGCAGGCTGAAGTTGACGCCGGCGGCCAGGTCCAGGTAGGTGCGCGCGCTGCGGTACTGGGCGATGCGCTGGGTGAGGTAGAAGTAGTCGGTGTCCTCGCGCACGTAGCCGCCGCTGGCGTCGACGAAGAAGCGCTGCGCCGGGTCCAGCGGCTGGTAGAAATCGGCGGTGAGGCCGCTGGTGCTGCCGACCTCGCCGGTCACCAGCAGCTCGCCGCCCAGGCTGTCGAGCCAGGTCTTCTGGTAGCCGGCGCGCAGCCGGTAGGTCGAGCCCTGGCTGAGGTTGCTGTCCAGCTGCAACGCCAGCCGCAGGTAGTCCGGGCCCCAGCTCTTTTCCACCGGCAGCAGGCGCAGCACGTTGCGGCCCTGCTGCGTCAGCACGGTGTAGTCGACGCGTTCGTAGTTGCCGTCACCGTAGGCGCGCAGCAGGTCGCGGTTGAGCGTGGCGGTGTCCAGCGGCGTGCCGTCGCGCTGCTCGACGTAGCGCCGCACGACCTCGGGGTTGACGCGCTGCATCTCAGCGATCTCGATGGCGTCGATGCGCGGCACCGCGCGCTCGCGCACTGCAATCTGGCGCTGCCAGGCAGCGTATTCGGTGTCGCTCACCGCCAGCGCCCGCAGCCTGTCGGCGACGCCCTCGGCGGCCACGCGGCCGCTTTCGGCGGCCTCGGCGTAGCGGGCGAAGTCCGCCGCCGTGATGGTGCCCAGGTCGGGCTTGATGTAGATGTCGGTGGGCTGCAGCGTTGCCAGCGAGGCGCTGACGTTCTGCTCGGTGAGCAGCGCCACCATCTGCGCCGTGACGCTGAGCAGGCCGCTGACCTGCTCGGGCGCCAGCGGCGGGCTGCCGACGTTGACGGCGATCACCACCTGCGCGCCGCAGCGCTCGCGCACCTCGCGCACGGGCAGGTTGTCGACCAGCCCGCCGTCGACCAGCTTGCGGCCGCGCCAGCTCAGCGGCGCCATCAGCCCCGGCACCGACATGCTGGCGCGCATCGCCAGCGTGACGCTGCCGTCGCGGTACACCACGCGTTCGCCGGTGCCGATGTCGGTGGCGACGATGCTCACCGGCAGCGGCAGCTGCTCGAGGTTGCGCTCGCCGGCGTCGGCGCGCACCAGGTGGTTGAAGAAGAGCTTGATCTTCTGCCCCGACACGACCCCCGGCGGCGTCACCGCGCCCTGGGCCGTGATGCCGGTCTCGCTGCCGGGCAGGAAGCGCTGCTGCAGGCGCTTGTTGCGGAAGTTGAGGTCGGCGTAGTCGGGGTCGTCCTGGAACATGTCGCCCCAGTCGGCGCGGCCGAGTTCCTTGCGCATCTCGGCCGGCGACAGGCCCGCCGCCCAGGCGCCGGCGACGAGCGCGCCCATGCTGGTGCCGGCGACGCAGTCCACCGGCACGTGCAGCCGCTCCAGCACTTCCAGCACGCCGATGTGGGCGGCGCCGCGCGCGCCGCCGCCGCCCAGCACCAGGCCCACGGTCGGCCGCCCGGCGGCCGGCGCCGGCGCCGCCGCCAGAAGCAGGGACGACAGCAGCAGGCTGCAGGCAAGCGGACGCATGCGGCCATTCTGGCGCCTGTGCGCGCGGCCGGCCGGTTTCAGGCCGGCCGCGCTCAAGTTCAGCCCAGGGCGTCCGAAGACGAAACCAGCATGCGGCGCGACCCGTCCCTTCCGTCCTCCCTCCGGCTGGCCTGGCTGGCCTGGCTGGCCGGGCTGGCGGCGCTGTGGCTGCTGTGCGCGCCTGCCCACGCCGGCGCCGAAGCGCTGCAGGTGGACGACAGCGCCACCGTCGCCCTGTGGCCCGCCGTGACGCTGCTGCGCGACCCCGAAGGCCAGCTGACGCTGCCGCAGGTGCAGGCCCGGGCCGCGCGCTTCCAGCGGCCCACGGGCACGCCGGGCAACCTCGGCCGCACCAGCGACGTCGTCTGGCTGCGCGTGCCGCTGCACGTGGCCGGGCCCGATGGCGTGTCGCGCGTGCTCGAGATCGACTACCCCTCGCTCAACCGCGTCGACGTCCACCTGCTGCAGCAGGGCCGGCTGCTGCTGCAGCAGCGCCTGGGCAACGAGCTGCGCTTTGCCGACCGGCCGCTGCC
>CAIWPS010000365.1 GCA_903914615.1 uncultured beta proteobacterium
CCCCGGCGATGGGCGCGGCGATTCAATGCTTTATCGCACGGTGGCCGATGTCGTTGCGCCATTGGGCGCCATCGAAATGGATCTGGCGCGCGGCCTCCAGTGCGCGCTGCTGCGCCAGCCGCGGCGAATCGCCCAGCGCGGTGGCACACAGCACGCGCCCGCCGCTGCTGACGAGCTGGCCGTCGCGCAGCACCGTGCCGGCGTGAAAGACCTGCAGCTCGGCCGTGCCCGCCGGGATGCCGACGATGGCGTCGCCCGCCCGCGGCGCTGCCGGATAGCCGTGCGCAGCCATCACCACGCCCAGCGCGGTGCGGCGGTCCCATTGCAGTTCGACGGTGTCCAGCGTGCCGTCGGTGGCGTGCATCAAGAGTTCGAAGAGATCGCTCTTCAGCCGCATCAGGATGACCTGCGCCTCGGGGTCGCCGAGGCGGCAGTTGAACTCGACCGTGCGCGGCTGGCCCTGGGCGTCGATCATCAGCCCGGCATAGAGAAACCCGGTGTACGGCACGCCGTCCTTGGCCATGCCGGCCAGCGTGGGCCCGATGATCTCGTGCATCACCTTGGCGTGGACGTTGGGCGTGACCACCGGTGCCGGCGAGTAGGCGCCCATGCCGCCGGTGTTGGGGCCGGTGTCGCCTTCCCCGATGCGCTTGTGGTCCTGGCTGGTGGCCAGCGTGACGACGCTGCGGCCGTCGCAGACGACGATGAAGCTGGCCTCCTCGCCTTCGAGGAAGTCCTCGATGACGACGCGCCCGCCCACCGTGGCCAGCATGTGGTCGATGGCGGCATGGGCCTCTTCGGCGGTCATCGCCACCACCACGCCCTTGCCGGCCGCCAGCCCGTCGGCCTTGACGACGATGGGTGCGCCTTGGCGGTCGACATGCGCATGCGCCAGCGCCGCGTCGGTGAAGGCCGCATACAGCGCGGTGGGGATGCCGTGGCGCTGCATGAAGGCCTTGGCATAGGCCTTGGAGCTTTCCAGCTGCGCCGCAGCCCGCGTCGGACCGAAGATGCGCAGGCCGCGGGCGCGGAAGACGTCGACGACGCCGGCGGCCAGCGGCGCCTCGGGGCCGACGACGGTGAGCGCGATCTTCTCGGCGCTGGCGAAATCGGCCAGCGCCGCGGGGTCGGCCAGCGGAACGTTGCGCAGCGCCGGGTCCTGCGCCGTGCCGCCGTTGCCGGGCGCGACGAAGACGGTCTGCACGCGCTCGCTCTGCGCCAGCTTCCAGGCCAGCGCATGCTCGCGACCGCCGCCGCCGATGACCAGCACCTTCATGCGGCTGCGCTCACTCGGCGATGAGCGCGTTGTGGAAGACGTCCTGGACGTCGTCGAGGTCCTCGATGACGTCCAGCAGCTTCTGCATGCGGACGGCGTCTTCGCCGGCGACTTCGATCGGGTTCTCGGCGCGCCACGTGACCTCGGCGATCTCGGGCTTCAGTCCGGCGGCTTCCAGCGCCGTCTTCACGGCCTCGAAACCGGCCGGCGGCGACAGGACTTCGATCGAACCGTCGTCGCCGGTGATGACGTCGTCGGCACCGGCTTCCAGCGCCACTTCCATCACCTTGTCCTCGCTCGTGCCGGGCGCGAAGACGAAGAGCCCGCAATGCTTGAACTGGAAGGCCACGCTGCCTTCGGTGCCCAGGTTGCCGCCGTACTTGCTGAAGGCATGGCGCACCTCGGCCACCGTGCGCACGCGGTTGTCGGTCATGCAGTCGACGATGACGGCGGCGCCGCCGATGCCGTAGCCCTCGTAGCGGATCTCCTCGTAGTTCACGCCTTCGAGGTTGCCGGTGGCCTTGTCGATGTTGCGCTTGACGGTGTCCACGGGCAGGTTCACGGCCTTGGCCTTTTCCACCGCCAGCCGCAGCCGCGGATTGGCCGTGACGTCGCCGCCGCCCAGGCGCGCCGCGACCATGATCTCGCGGATCACGCGCGTCCAGGCCTTGCCGCGTTTTTCATCCTGCCGGCCCTTGCGGTGCTGGATGTTGGCCCATTTGGAATGACCGGCCATGAGATTGCTGAGCTCCTGCTGTAGAAAGCGAATTTTACCTGCCGGCCCTGACCGGCCCGGGCCGGGACGACAGTCGCTGCAGCAAGGAGCAAGCCCCGATGGACTTCGAACGCTTTCTGGCCCAGGCCTGGGACGACCATGCCGCCGACCCGGCCGGCGTGGCCTTGCGTCTGCAGGACCCAGGGCTGGCCCTGGCCACCACGGCCAGCCGCGTCGCGCCGCTGTCACGGCTGGCTCACCATGTGTTCGGTGAACATCTGGGCCGCTGGAAAGACGGCATCGCCTGGCAGCAGCAGCTGGCGGCGCTGCCGGCCTGCGCCGATGACGCGGCGGCGGCACGGGCCGTGCGCCGTCATGTCGCCAGCCTGACCTTGTGCCAGGGCGAGCTCGACCCGCGCCCGGGCCTGGATGCCTCGGACAGCATCACCGTCACCGCGCTGGCGGCGGCGGGCCTGGCGCCGCACGACACGGCGCGCGCGCTGGACCTGCTGCAGGACGCACTCGCCGCCGCCGCGGCGACCGCCATGCCCGCGGGCGACCCGGCGCACCGCGCGCTGGCCGTCAGCGCCAACAACCTGGCCGCGACGCTGCAGGAAAAGCCCGATCGCAGCGCCGCCGAACGCGGGCTCATGCTGCTGGCCGCCCAGGCTGCGCGGCGCCACTGGGCGGTGGCCGGCGGCTGGCTGGAAGTGGAGCGGGCCGAATACCTGCTGGCCCTTTGCTGGCTGCAGGCCGGCGACCCCGCCCAGGCCGCGCGCCATGCCCGGGCATGCCTGGACACCGTGCAGGCCCAGGCGGCGCCGGCGCTGGAACACTTCTTCGCCTGGGAGGCGACGGGCCGCGTGGCACGCGCCGCGGGCGACGCGCCGGGCCATGCCTTCGCGCTGGCGCAGGCGCTGGCCGCGCATGCGGCGCTGGACGATGCGGGCCGCGCCGGCTGCCAGGCCAGCCTGGACGCGCTGCGCGGCTGAGCGCCGCGGCGGCGCCTCAACGGCCGCCGGCCAGGTGACGATAGACGGTGGTGCGCGAAACGCCGAGCTGCCGCGCCGTGCGGCTGACGCTGCGGCCGCTGCGCTCGTAGGCCTTGCGGATGGTCTCGCTCGCCGCCTGCTGCAGTGCCGAGCCCGGCGCGCTGGCCGCCGCGGGCAGCAGTGGCGCGATGTCGGCCAGGCCCAGCTGCCGTGCAGGGCAGCCCAGCAGCGCCCGGGTCAGCACCGAGCGCAGCTCGCGGAAGTTGCCCGGCCAGGCATGCAGGGCCAGCCGCTGCAGGGCCGCGTCGTCGATGCCGGCATCGGCATCCAGGCCGCGCAGCACGCACAGCGCGGCCGCGGCGAAGTCGCGCCGCAGGCGCAGCGGCGGCAGCTGCACGCGCACCGTGTTCAGGCGGTACAGCAGGTCGGCGCGGAAGCGGCGGGCCGCCACTTCCTCGTCGAGGTCGGCATGCGTGGCCGCCAGCAGCTGCACGTCGACGCGCCGCGCGGCGGTGCCGCCCACCGGCCGCACCAGGCCGTCGTCGAGGAAGCGCAGCAAAGCGGCCTGCAGGTGCAGCGGCAACTCGCGCACCTCGTCCAGCAGCAGCGTGCCGCCGTCGGCACTGGCGATGAGGCCGACGCTGCCTTCGCGGCGCGCCCCGGTGTAGGAACCGCCGGCATAGCCGAAGAGCTCGGCCTCGAAGAGCTCGTCCGGCAAGGCGCCGCAGTTGACGGCGACGAAGGCCCCGCCGCGGCCGCTGGCGCGGTGGGCGTGCCGCGCCAGCAGTTCCTTGCCGGTGCCGGTCTCGCCGCACAGCAGGACGGGCGCCTTCATGCGCACGGCGGCAGCGACCAGGGCCCAGGCCTCGACGACGGCCGGGTCGTCGGCGACGATGTCGTCGTCCAGCCCGGCCGGGACCGCCTGGCGCGGCGCCGCTCCGCGCGCAAGGGGCGGGGGCGCTGGCACCGCCACCGGCACCGGGCCGCACAGCCCGGGCGGGGACAGGCGGCCCGCCTGCCAGGGCAGCGCCGGCCGCGCCAGGCAGCGCGCCACGAGCGTGCTGCCCAGCGCATCGCGCAGGCGCAGCTCGCCGCCGCGCAAGGCACGCGCCAGCAACGGCGCGAAGGGTTCGCCGAAGAGCTCGTCGAAACTGCAGCCGGGCGTCGCTTCCAGGCCCTGCAGCAGCTGCCTGCCGCGCGCGTTCACGGCCAGCAGAAGGCCGCCTTCGTCGAAGGCCAGCAGGCCGGCGCTGAGGGTGCCCAGGAACTCGGGCCGCGGGTGCACGGCCAGCACCAGGTGGCTGCGCATCTGGTGCAGCAGCAGGCCGTTCTCGATGTGGGTGGCCGCCATCTGCACCAGCGCCTGGGTGTGGCGCTGGCGCGATTCGAAGTACGACGAGGCATCGAGCACGCCCACGACGTCGCCCTGCGCGTCGCGCACCGGTGCGGCGGTGCACGAGATGTCGCCCAGGCGCAGGAAGTAATGCTCCAGCCCGCTCACTGCCACCGAGCGCCCTTCGGCCAGTGCCGTGCCCAGGCCGTTGGTGCCGCACAGCGACTCGGCCCAGCAGCTGCCGGCAACGATGCCGGCGCCCTCGCCGCTCATCGCGAAGCGGTTGTCGGCGTAGAGGTCGAGGATGACGCCTTCGCGGTCGGCGAAGGCGAGCAGGAAGTTGGAA
>CAIWPS010000366.1 GCA_903914615.1 uncultured beta proteobacterium
CCCTGCACATCGCGTGTAGAGCACTTGCATGAGAACCTCCTGGCGGTTGATGAGCGCCGCAGGCAGTCCTCGTCATCGAAATCTACTAGTCGTGCTTCGGGGCGTGACCGCCCGTTGCCACACTTCGGGGTGCTCGCAGGAATGCGGGTCCAACTACTGAACGGGCTCACGGAACCAAGGAGAGGCCGACCTCGTCAGCAGCGCTCCGATCCATCGTACGACCACACGCCATCGGCCGCACACCACCATCCCCGCTTCATGCCTCGGGGTGGGGTGCGCCGCCCCATGGAAAACTACTGAGCAAGAGCCCCGAAGGAAACCCGCATGCGTTCGATCCCCGCCCGTCGGCCTCACCCTGCCCTGCCGGCCCTGGCGAGCCTGCTGCTGGCGCTGCCTGGGCTGGCCGGCGCGCAGAGCCTGCGGGAGCTCTACGAAGCCGCGCGGGCCTACGACGCCACCTACCTCTCGGCGCGCGCCCTGGCCGATTCGGCGCAGTACCGCACCGAGCAGGCCGAGGCGCTGGCCCGCCCCTCGGCCGCCCTGAGCGGCAGCGCCAGCCGGACCCAGGTCAACCTGCCCGGGGGCTACGGCAACGGCGACCAGAACACGGTCGCCGCCTCGGTGAACGGCAGCTACACGCTCTTCAACCGCGCCAACACGGCCACCATCGAGCAGGCGCGCAAGTCGCTGCTCATCTCGCAGGCCGACCTCGAGACCGCCGAGCAGGACCTGGTGGTGCGCGTCGCCCAGGGCTACTTCGACGTGCTGGCCGCGCAGGACGCGCTGGCCACCCAGCAGACCAACAAGACCGCCGTGGCCGAGCAGCTGGCCTCGGCCAAGCGCAACTTCGAGGTCGGCACCGCCACCATCACCGACACCCGTGAAGCGCAGGCCCGCTACGACCTGGCCACGGCGCAGGTGCTGCAGGCCGAGAACGACCTGCTGACCAAGCGCATCGCGCTGGAAGCCCTGGTCGGCCGCCAGGGCATCACGCCCAAGCCGCTGCTGGTACCCGTGGTGCTGCCTTCGACGCAGCCCGCCGACGCCGAGGCCTGGGTGACCACGGCCGACGGCGTGCACCCCACCGTGCGCAAGGCGCGGCTGGCCTACGACGTGGCGCAGCTGGACATCAGCAAGGCGCGCGCGGGCCGCCTGCCCACGGTCGCCGCCGTGGCCAGCGTGGGCGTCAACAACTCCACCGGCCTGGCGGTGACGATCCCGGGCGCGACCAAGAGCGCCAGCGTGGGCGTGCAGCTGAACTGGACCCTGTTCGACGGCGGCGCGACGCAGAACCGCATCAAGGAAACGCTGAGCCTGGAGGACAAGGCGCGCCAGGACCTGGAAGCGGCCCGCCGCGGCGTCGCCCAGGGCACGCGCGTGGCCTACTTCGGCGTGCAGTCGGGGCTGGCGCAGGTGAAAGCGCTGGAGGCCGCCGAGTCCTCGTCCAAGCTGGCGCTGGAAGCCACCCAGCTGGGCTACAAGGTGGGCGTGCGGGTCAACCTGGACGTGCTGAACTCGCAGACCCAGCTCTACACCACGCAGCGCGACCTGGCGAAGGCGCGCTACGACGTCATCGTCGGCGGGCTGAAGCTGCGCCAGGCCTCGGGCGCGCTGGGCGCGGGCGATGTCGATGCGGTGAACCAGCTGCTTGCCAAGTAGGGCAAGACCGCGCCCGGGCGCCACGCCGCGGGCGCGATGATCGCGTCTCCAGACACAAGAACGGAGACACCTTGCCATGAAGATGCCTGATGGACCGGGGTTCGTCCTTGCGCTGGCCCTGGCCTGCGCCCTCGGCGGCGGCGCCGGCGTGGCCGCCGCGGCCGACGACACCGCGGCGCCGCAATTCCGCGTCGACGCGAACTGGCCGCAGCCGCTGCCCAACAACTGGATCCTGGGCCAGGTCAGCGGCATCGCCACCGATGCCGAAGACCATGTCTGGCTGCTGCAGCGCCCGGCCAGCCTGAGCGAGGACGAGCGCGGCGCGACGCTGAACCCGCCGCACAGCCGCTGCTGCGTGCCGGCACCGCCGGTGCTGGAATTCGACGGCGCCGGCAAGCTGCTGCGCAGCTGGGGCGGCCCCGGTGCCGGCTACGACTGGCCGGGCAACGAGCACGGCATCCACGTCGACGCGCAGGGCTACGTGTGGATCACCGGCAACGGGCCGCAGGACGGCCAGGTGCTGAAGTTCACCCGCGACGGAAAGTTCGTGCTGCAGATCGGCAAGGTCGGCGCGCAGACCGGCAGTGCCGACACCACGCGCCTGGGCCAGGCGGCGGGGGTGGAGGTCGACGCCGCCGCGCGCGAGGTCTACGTGGCCGACGGCTACTACAACAAGCGCGTCATCGTCTTCGCCAGCGAGACCGGTGCCTACAAGCGCCATTGGGGCGCCTACGGCCGCGCGCCTTCAGACGACAAGCCCGAGCTGCGCCGCAGCGCACCGCCCACCGCGACGCAGCTGCAGCAGTTCGGCAACCCCGTGCATTGCGTGCGCGTGGCACGCGACGGCCTGGTCTACGTCTGCGACCGCCTGAACAACCGCATCCAAGTGTTCCAGAAGGACGGCCGCTACGCGCGCGAGTTCAGCGTCGCGCCGGCCACCGCCGGAAACGGCTCGGTGTGGGACATCGTGCTCTCACGCGACCCGGCGCAGCGCTGGCTGTTCCTGGCCGACGGACGCAACAACGAGATCGTCACGCTGCGCCGTGACAACGGCGAAGTGCAGGCCGCGCTGGGACGGCCTGGCCGCTATGCCGGCGAGTTCCACTGGGTGCACGACCTGGCCATCGACGCGCAGGGCAATCTGTACGCCGGCGAGGTCGACAACGGCAAGCGTGCGCAGCGCTTCGTGCGGCTGCCCTGAGCGCGGCGCCCTGCCGCGCCCCAGGGCGCACACTCGCGTCTTCACGAGTCCGTGCCCAAGGAGCCGACCATGCCGACCTGCAGCCACCCCTGGTGGGCCCTCATGCTGGCCCTGGGCGTCACTGCCGCGCAGGCGCAAGCACCTGCGCCCGCCGCCTCCGCCGCCGTGGCCGCGCGGCCCGGGCCGGCGCTGCGGACGCCCGAGGAAAAGCGCGACAGCGCCACCGTACCCGGCGACCTGCGGCCCGAAGACCGCGTCGTGCCGCAACTCAACCTGACGCTGGGACGTACGCCGCCGCCGCCGGTGGTCGGCGCTTCGGGCGCCGGCAAGCGGGCGCGTGCCAAGGCCAATGGCGGCATCGACGACGCCGCGGCGCGTTGCGCGGCCCGCGAGACAGCGCAGGAACGCGCCGACTGCCGCGCCGCCATCCGCCGCCCCGCGCCGGCGCCGTGAGCGCGGCGCGCCGCAGGCGACACTGCGGCCCTTCCTTCGCCTGAAACGCACGCTGCCGTGGACTACCCCCGCTACGACCCGCAATCCCCGCTGACGCCGCTGTCCGGCGCCGAACTCGAAGCCCTCGACCGCCTGCTGCAGTCCTTGCCCGCCGACGGCGCGATGACGCTGGACGGCGCTGACGGCTACCTCACCGCGGTGCTGCTGGCACCGCCGGCGCTGCTCGCCGAATGGCCCACCGCCGACTGGCTGCCGCTGGTCTGGGGCGGCGACGGCCCCGAGGGCCCGGACGCCGCCGCGCCCTTCGCCAGCAAGCGCCAGCGCAAGGCCACTGTGGTGCAGCTGCTGCGCCACCTGCGCCACCTCGCCCAGCAGCTGGGCGAAGCGCCCGACGACTGGCAGCCCATCTTCAGCATCGCCGAGCAGGGCCCCGACGAATGGGCCGACGCGCGCGACTGGTGCGCCGGTTTCCTGCAGGCCGTCGACCTCTGGCCCTCGGCCTGGGACGCCGCCTGGGCCGACCCCGCCCTGGGCCCGCTGCTGGCACCGCTGCTGCGGCTGGGCGGCGGCCTGGACGGCAGCGCCGCCGAGCCGGTGCCCGAGGACGCCGAGGCCTGCGACGGCCTCAGCCGCTGTGTGCCCGACGCGGTGCTGCAGCTGGCGGCCTGGCGGCGCGGCCAGGCTTGACGCCCGCGGCCGGGCGCCAGCGCCGCAGCCACAAGGCACTGGCCACCACGCTGACGCTGCTGAAGGCCATGGCACCGCCGGCGATCACCGGGTCCAGCAGCCCGCAGGCCGCCAGCGGGATGCCGACGGCGTTGTAGGCGAAGGCCCAGAAAAGGCCGCGGCGGATCGTCGCCACGGTGCGGCGCGAGATGTCCAGCGCGTCGGCCACCAGGTCCGGGTCGCCACGCATCAGCGTGATGCCGGCGGCCGCCATGGCCACGTCGGTGCCCGTCGACATTGCAATGCCGACATCGGCCGCCGCCAGCGCCGGCGCGTCGTTGATGCCGTCGCCGACCATCGCCACCACGTGGCCGCCGGCACGCAGCGCCTGCACCGCGGCGGCCTTGTCGGCCGGCAGCAGTTCGCCGCGCGCGTCGGTGATGCCGAGTTCGCGCGCCACGGCAGCGCAGCTGCCGCGGTTGTCGCCGCTCAGCAGCACCACGGCAAGGCCTTGCGCCTGCAGCCGCGCCACGGCCGCGCGCGCCGCGGGCTTGACGGCGTCGCCGAAGGCCAGCAGCCCCAGCCGCTGCGCCGTGGCGCCGTGGCGCCGCAGCAGCCACGACACCGTGCGGCCGTCGCCTTCCAGGCGCTGCGCCTCGGCGTCCAGCGCGTCGGCCGCCACGCCCAGTTCATGCAGCAGCCGCGTGCTGCCCAGCACCAGCACCTGGCCGTCGACCGTGGCTTCGGCGCCGCGGCCGGGCAGCGCCCTGGCGTCGGTGGCCGCGGGTACCGCCACCGCGGCCTCGCGTGCCGCAGCCCGCACGGCGCGCGCCAGCGGGTGCTCGCCGGACTGCTGCACCGCAGCCGCCAGCGCCAGCACGCCGCCCATGCCCTGCCCCGCGGCGGGCCGCACGGCCACCAGCGAAGGCTGCCCGGCGGTGAGGGTGCCGGTCTTGTCGAAGGCCACGATGCTGACGGCCCGTGCCAGTTCCAGCGCCTGCGCGTCCTTGACGAGGATGCCGTGGCGCGCCGCGACGCCGGTGCCGACCATGATGGCCGTCGGCGTGGCCAGGCCCAGGGCGCAGGGGCAGGCGATGACGAGCACCGAGACGGCGTTGATCACGGCCTGTTCCCACGGCCCGCCCGCCAGCAGCCAGGCCACCAGCGTCAGCAGCGCCAGCCCCAGCACGACCGGCACGAAGACGGCGCTGACGCGGTCGGCCGTGCGCTGGATGGGCGCCTTGCCGGCCTGCGCCGACTCGACCATGCGGATGATGCGCGCCAGCGTCGTCTCGGTGCCCACGGCCCGCGTGCGCAGCGTCAACGCGCCTTCGCCGTTGATGGCACCGCCAGTGACCTTGTCGCCCGGGCCCTTGGCCTGCGGCAGGCTCTCGCCGGTGATCAGCGACTCGTCGACATGGCTGCGGCCGGCGCTGACCTCGCCGTCCACCGGCAGCCGCTCGCCCGGACGCACCAGCACGCTGTCGCCGACGACCACTTCGCCCAGCGGCAGCTCTGCCTCGACGCCGCCGCGCAGCACGCGCGCCGTCGCCGGGCTCAGCGCCTGCAGGGCGCGGATTGCCGCGGTGGTCTGGCGCTTGGCGCGGCCTTCCAGCCACTTGCCCAGCAGCACCAGCGTGATCACCGCCGCCGAGGCCTCGAAGTACAGGTGCGGCATGGCGTGGCCGTCATGCCGGAACAGCAGGTACACCGACAGGCCGTAGGCCGCCGAGGTGCCCAGGGCGACCAGCAGGTCCATGTTGCCGCTGCGGGCGCGCAGCGCGCCCAAGCCCGCGCGGTAGAAGCGCCAGCCCAGGCCGAACTGCACGGGGGTGGCCAGCAGCCATTGCAGCCAGCCGGCGGGCATCCATTCGATGCCAAAGGGCCGCAGCAGCATCGGCGCGACCAGCGGCAAGGTCAGCGCGGCGCTCAGCAGCACGGTCGCCCAGGGCGCCCAGCGCGACGGCGCCGGCTGCCCGGTGGCCTGCACCTCGCGGACGCCGTAGCCGGCGCGCACCACGGCCGCCTTCAGGGCCCCGGGCGCGAGCGTGGACAGTGCCTGCACGGTGGCGCGCTCAGTCGCCAGGTTGACGCTGGCCGACAGCACCCCCGGCACCTTCAGCAAGGCCTTCTCGACGCGGCCGACGCAGGACGCGCAGCTCATGCCTTCGATCTGC
>CAIWPS010000367.1 GCA_903914615.1 uncultured beta proteobacterium
CTGAACCCGCACCCGGCGCTGATCCCGGCCATCGAGGCCGGCTGGGTCAAGTCGGTGCACAGCTTCGGCTCCGAGATGGGGATGGAGGACTACATCCGTGCCCGGCCCGACGTCTTCTTCACCGGCGCCGATGGCAGCATGCGCAGCAACCGCGCCTTCTGCCAGGCCGCCGGGCACTACGCCTGCGACCTCTTCATCGGCAGCACGCTGCAGATCGACCTCGCCGGCAACAGCAGCACCGCCACGCTGGGCCGCATCGCCGGCTTCGGCGGCGCGCCCAACATGGGCGCCGACGCGCGCGGCCGCCGCCACGCCAGCCCGGCCTGGCTGAAGGCGGGCCAGCAATCGCGAGCGGGCCTGCCCGGCGCGCGTGGCACGCCGCGTGGGCAGAAGCTGGTGGTGCAGATGGTCGAGACCTTCCGCGAGCACATGCAGCCGGCCTTCGTCGAGACGCTGGACGCCTGGCAGCTGGCCGAGCAGGCGAAGATGCCGCTGCCGCCGGTCATGATCTACGGCGAGGACGTGACGCACATCCTCACCGAGGAAGGCATCGCAAATTTGCTGCTGTGCCGCAGCGACGAGGAACGCGAGCAGGCCGTGCGCGGCGTGGCCGGCTACACGGCGGTGGGCCTGGGCCGCGACCGCCGGGCGGTCGAGAACCTGCGCGACCGCGGCATCATCCGCCGCCCCGAAGACCTGGGCGTGGACCCGCGCCTGGCCACGCGCAACCTGCTCGCGGCGCGCTCGATGCGCGACCTCGTCGATGCCTCGGGCGGCCTCTACGCGCCGCCGGGGCGCTTCAGGAACTGGTGATGAGCATGGCAGCCGGGCTGGAGACGCTGAGCTTCGAATTCGATGGCGACAAGGCCGCGGGTGCCTTCGCGCCGGTCCTCGTGGGCGTCGTCGGCTCGGGCAACCTGGAAGTGCTGCTGGAGCCGCAACCCGCGCCGACCTGCCGCTTCCACGTCGAGACCTCGGCGCGCGGCTTCGGCCACATCTGGCAAGCCGTGCTGCGCGACTTCCAGCAGCGCCACGGCCTGGCCGGCGTGGCCGTGAGCATCAATGACATGGGCGCCACGCCGGCCGTGGTCAGCCTGCGGCTGGCCCAGGCGGCGGCGGAGATCCAGCCATGACGGTGCGCATCAGCTACGCCGAATGCTCGGCGCGCGAACGCATCGCACTGCTCTTCGACGCCGGCAGCTTCCACGAATGGCTGCCGCCGGCCGCGCGCGTGACGAGCCCGCACCTGGCGCAGCTGGGCGTGCCTTCGGCCTTCGACGACGGCGTGGCCGTCGGCCGCGCGCGGCTCGCCGGCCGGCCCGTCTTCGTCGCCGCACAGGAAGGCGAGTTCATGGGCGGCGGCGTGGGCGAGGTGCATGGCGCCAAGCTCGTCGGCCTGTTCAGGCGCGCGCTCCTGCAAAGACCGGATGAGCGCCCCGATGCCGTGGTGCTGCTCGCCGAGTCCGGCGGCGTGCGGCTGCACGAGGCCAACGCGGGCCTGATCGCCGTCAGCGAAGTGATGCGCGCGCTGCTCGACGTGCGCGCTGCCGGCATCCCGGTGGTGGTGCTGATCGGCGGCCGCAACGGCTGCTTCGGCGGCATGGGCATCGTCGCGCGCTGCGCCGACCAGGTCGTCATCAGCGACATCGGCCGCCTGGCGATGTCGGGCCCCGAGGTCATCGAGGCCTCGCACGGCGTCGAGGAATTCGACTCGCGCGACCGCGCCCTCGTCTGGCGCACGACAGGCGGCAAGCACCGCTACCTCGTGGGCGATGCCGACCAGATCGTCGACGACGACGTGCAGGCCTTCCGCGACGCCGCGCTGCGCGCCATCGACGGCGGCCGGCCGCTGACGCTGGCCGCGCTGCAGGCCGAGCAGGCGCTGCTGGCGCAGCGGCTGCAGGACGGCATCGGCAGCGACGATGCGGTGGCGCTGTGGCGGCAACTCGGCATCGCGCAGGCGGCGCAGGTGCCCGACCTCAAGGCCTCGCAGGTGCGTGCGCTGCGGCCGGCGCCGGAGGCGGCAGCATGACCTGGCAGGAGGTCGTGGCGCAGCTCTTCGGCAAGGACCACGCGGTGGTCGCCGACGGCGACTTCCTCAGCGGCAGCGCCGCCTTCGACGGCCAGACGATCACCGTTGTCGGCAGCACGCACCATGCCCCCATCGGCTACGCGCTGGCGCTGCGCCAGGCCCGGGTCGTGCTGCAGACGATGGCGCAGCACCCGGGCCGGGCCATCCTGCTGCTCATCGACACCCAGGGCCAGCAGCTGCGCCGCCACGACGAGCTGCTAGGCATCAACCGCGCGATGGCCCACCTGGGCTGCTGCATCGACCTGGCGCGCCGGCGCGGCCACCGCGTCATCGGGCTCGTCTACGACCAGGCGCTGTCGGGCGGCTTCATCACCTCGGGCCTCATCGCCGACGCCTGCCATGCCCTGCCGGAGGCCGAGATCCGCGTCATGCGCATCCCGGCGATGGCGCGCGTGACCAAGCTGCCGGAAGCCCTGCTGGCCTCGCTGTCGCAGTCCAACCCGGTCTTTGCGCCCGGCGTGCAGAACTACGTGCGCATGGGCGGTGTGCGCAGCCTGTGGCCGGCGGACGGCCTGGCCGCCAGCCTGCGCGAGGCGCTGGCGAACACGCCCAGCGAGGACGGCCGCGCCGCCGACGGCCGCAGCCGCGGCGGCCGCACGATGGCGGCGGACGTCATCGACCAGGTGCTCGCAGCGCCCTGACGCCGGCGCAGGCCATGGCCGCTCTGCAAAGGCACGGCCTGGTGTGGCTGGACGAGGCCGGCTGGCAGGCCGTGCTGCAGCCCGAAGCGGGCGACCCGCCCTGGGACGAAGAGGCCCTGGACTGCCTGCGCCACTGGGCCCTCCGGGACCTGCCGCTGGTGGTGACGCGCCAGCCCTTGCATGCACCGGCCGAAGCCGTGACGCTGGGCCTGGCAGCACCGCTGCGCTGGGGCCGGCGGCGCCTCTTCGTCGGCACGCGCCTGCAGCACCTGCGGCGCCACGGCGCCTTCCCGCAGGCCGCCACCCTCAGCGCCGCCCTGGCGCCCGCACTGCATCCAAGGTGGCATGCGCTGTGCGATGCGCTGGCCGCGCAGGGCGTCGACGCCCGTGTCCACGGCAGCTTCGGCTGGCAGCTGCTGTGCGGCGAACCCTGCGTGCGTGCGGGCTCGGACATCGACCTGCTGCTGCCCTGCCGCAGCGCCGCGCAGGCCGATGCCGTGGCCGCGCTGCTCAGCCAGCCGGGCTGGGGCGCACCGCGGCTGGACGGCGAGCTGCTGTGGCCCGACGACGGCGCCGTGGCGTGGCGCGAATGGGCCGCCTGGCGCGCCGGCCGCCAGCGCCAGCTGCTGGTCAAGCGCCTGCGCGGTGCGGCGCTGGAAAGCGGCGCCGCCTGGGCCGACGCGGCCTTGCCGGCATGAAGCCGCAGCCGCGCCTCGAAGCCGCAGCGCTGGCGCCGCCCGCGGTGGCCTTCATCGGCCATGCCGCGGTGGCCGCACTGCACGACGAACTGGCGCTGGAGCCCAAGCCCGGCCTGGTCTCCTTCGCCGACAGCGGCAGCCACGCCGACATGGACGCGCGCACCTTCATGCGCAGTCTGTTCGCGCTGCGCCACGGCCTGCTGCGCCTGGCGCTGCTGGGCGCGGCGGGCGCCGATTTCGGGGCCCTGCGCCGCGAGGGGCAGGCCGCGGAAGCGCGCATGCTGGCCGCCACCGGCGGCGTCAACACGCACCGCGGCGCGCTCTTCACGCTGGGCCTGCTCAGCGCAGCGGCAGGCGCGCTCGCAGCGCAGGGCCAGCCGCTGCAGGCCGACCTGCTGCGCGCCGAACTGCAGCGGCGCTGGGGCCGTTCGCTGGCCGACCACGCCGCCAGGCCGGCGGCCTCGCACGGCGCCGTGGCGGCGCAGCGCCTGGGCCTGCGCGGCGCCGCGGCCGAGGCGGCGCTGGGTTTCCCGGTGCTCTTCGAGACCACGGTGCCGGCGCTGCGCGGCGCCCTGCGCGGCGGCCTGGCGCCGCGGCACGCCCGGCTGCAGGCGCTGTTCGAAACGCTGGCCGTGCTCGACGACACGACGCTGGCGCACCGCGGCGGCGGCGAAGGCCTGCGCTGGGCGCAGGCCGCCGCCCGAGGCTGGCTGCAAGGCGGTGGCGCGGCCCACGCCGACGCCCTGCCCCGCGCCCGCGCGCTGCACCGCGCCTTCGTCGCCCGCAGGCTCTCGCCCGGTGGCAGCGCCGACCTGCTCGCCGCCGCCTGCCTGCTGCACCGCCTGGGCGCGCTGCGGTGAGCCTGGCGCTGCTGTTCCCGGGCCAGGGCACGCAGCACCCCGAGATGCTGCGCTGGGTCGACGACGACCCCGCGGCGGCGGCCACGCTGGCACGGCTGGCGCAGGACATCGGCAGCGGCTGGCGGGCGCACCTGGCCGACGCGGACTGGGCCTGCAGCCATGCCGTTGCGCAAAGCCTGCTCACGGGCCTGTCGCTGGCGGCCTGGGATTGCCTGGCGCCGCGCCTGCCGGCCCCCGCGGTCGTCGCCGGCTACAGCGTCGGCGAGCTGCCGGCCTTCTGCGCTGCAGGCGTCTTCGACACCGCCACCGCGATGCAGCTGGCCCGCGCACGCGCCGGCGCGATGGCGCAGGCCATGAGCGGCCTGGACGGCGGCCTGCTTGCCGTGCAGGGCCCGAGCGCCGCGGCACTGGCCCAGGCGTGCACCCGGCACGGTCTGGACCTGGCCATCCGGCTCGGCCCCGACCGCGCCGTGCTGGGCGGCCCGGACGCATCGCTGCGCGCCGCGCAGTCGGCACTGCAGGCGGCCGGCGCGCAGTGCACGCGGCTGGCCGTGCAGGTGGCCTCGCACACGCACTGGATGGCCGACGCCGCCCTCGCCTTCGCGCGGCAGCTGGGCAGCCTGCCCTTCGCGCCGCCGCGCGCGACCCTGGTGTGCAACCTGGGCGCCGCCACGCCGCGCAGCCCCGCGGCGCTGAAGCACGCGCTGGCCGGCCAGATCGCTGCCACCGTGCCCTGGGACGCCTGCCAGGACGCCATCGCCGAGCGGCGCGTGCGCTGCGTGCTCGAGGTCGGCCCGGGCAGCACGCTGTCGCGGCTGTGGAACGAGCGCGAGCCCGCGGTGCCGGCCCGGTCCATCGACGAGTTCCGCAGCGCCGACGCGGCCGCGCGCTGGGTGCACGGCGTGCTGGGCTGAGCGCATCATCGCCACCCCTCCCACAGCAACGTCGAACACCGAGGACGCCCCATGCAAGCCGCCTACTACGAGCGCACCGGCCCCGCCCGCGAGGTGCTGCACGTCGCCGAGCTGCCCGAGCCCGAACCCGGCCCGGGCGAGGTGCGCGTGCGCCTGCGCTGGTCGGGGGTGAACCCTTCGGACGTGAAGTCGCGCGCCGGCCTGCGCAGCACGGTGCTGCCCTTCCCGCGCATCGTGCCGCACAGCGACGGCATGGGCCTCATCGACGCCGTCGGCGCGGGCGTGCCGCCCGGGCGCGTGGGCGAACGGGTCTGGCTGTGGAACGCGGCCTGGGGCCGCGCCCACGGCACCGCGGCGCAGCGCATCGTGCTGCCGCAGCAGCAGGCGGTGCCGCTGCCAGAGGGTGTGCCCGACGAGGCCGGCGCCTGCCTGGGCATCCCGGCAATGACGGCGCTGCACGCGCTGCTGTGCGCCGGTGGCGTGGCCGGGCAGACGGTGCTGGTGGCCGGCGGCGCCGGCGCCGTGGGCCACTACGCGGTGCAGATGGCCCGGCTGCTGGGTGCGGCGCGGGTCCTGGCCACGGCGAGCACGCCGGCCAAGGCGGCCGCGGCGCGCGCCGCGGGGGCCGACGCGGTGGTGGACTACCGCCAGGGCGACGCCGCGGCACAGCTCAAGGCGGCCGCAGGCACCACTGGCATCCACCGCATCGTCGAGGTCGACATCGCCGCCAACGCCGCGCTGGACCTCGACGTGCTGCGCCCGGGCGGTGACTGCGTGGTCTACGGCAGCGGCGCGCCGGCCTTCACGCTGCCCTTCTTTCCCCTCATCGCACGCAACCTGGCGCTGCGCTTCTTCATCGTCTATAACCTCGAGCCCGCCGACCGGCAGCGCGCGCAGGCCACCCTGGGCGGCTGGCTGGAACGCGGTGCGCTCGTGCACGCCATCGCCGAGCGCTGGCCGCTGGCGCAGGTCGCGCAGGCGCACGAGAGCGTGGAGTCGGGCCGCGCCGTCGGCAACGTGGTGCTGTCGCTGGAGTGATGCGACGCAGAGATCAGCCCTCGAGCACTGGAGCCCCGCTCGAGGTCGCCCAGCGGCTCATCCCAGCGTTCTCACCGCCCGGTCGCGAACGACTGCCCGGCAGGGCGCGGCAGACCTTGCCTGACCTCCACAGAGGGATGAACCCATCTGGCGCTGCCGAGCTGCTCCTGATGTTGGCGGCGCGCACGCTGGCTCTGCTTGTCCGCACGTCCGATGAACGAGCCCCCCACGGGAACTCTCGGCCGCAGACGGCGCTGCGGCCGGGCCCGAACTGACGAGAATGGCGGCCATGCCGAACGTCCTTGCATCCCCCCAACTCGGCCCCACCGACCTGCCATTCAGCCCCGCTGCCGAGCGCAACGCCGCACCGATCCTGGCGCTGTTGCGGGCCTGGCTGCCGCCGAATGCCCTCGTCCTTGAGGTCGCCAGCGGGACGGGGCAGCATGCGCAGCACATCGCCGCGGCAGAGCCCGGCTGGAAGTGGCAGCCCAGCGAAGCCCGGGCCGAAGCGCTGGCGGTCGTGGCCGCCCGCTGCGCGGGTCAAGCCAACGTTCGTCCGCCGCTGCAACTGAACGTGCAAGTCCAGCCTTGGCCTTTGGACGCTGCGGCCTTCGACGCCGTCTTCGTCGCCAACCTGCTGCACATCGCGCCATGGGAGGCGACGCCTGCGTTGCTGCAGGGCGCCGCGCGCTGCCTGAAACATGGCGGCATCCTGGCTGTCTATGGCCCCTTCATCGTCGACGGCGAGCCGCTGGCGCCGAGCAATGCCGCATTCGATGCCGACTTGCGCCTGCGGGACGCCCGCTGGGGCTTGCGTTCGCTGCGACAGGTGCAGGACGCGGCCCGGGACGCCGGGCTGGTGCCGGCCGAACCGTGCGCGATGCCCGCCAACAACCTGATGCTGCGCTTCGCCGCGCCAGCCTGATCGCGGCCTGGACATGCCGAACGCGACAATGCGACCGCCACGCCTGAACCCGAAGAAGCTGCTCCTCAGCAAGTGGACGGCCGTGCAGCCTGTGGCGAAAGAGAAGCACTTCATTGTCACCCGACTGGTTCAGGCAGAAGACGGTTTTCATCCGCCGGCGCCCATCATCGACGTGGTGATGCAGGCCGTGCACTCGGGACGCAGCACGACGATCGCCTGGCGGGAGCTGACCGACATGACCCGCTGGTGGCAGGGCTGGCGTTGAACGGGCGCGGGCGCCGGCTGGCAGCGCTGCTGGTCTGCTGCGCGGGCCTGCTTGCGCCCGCCGCCAAGGCCGGTGACTTCGCGTCGGCGCGCCCCGCCGCCCGCGTCGAATACTGGCAGCAGCGCCAGGCCGCGATCCAGGCGCAGGTCGCGGACGCGGCGGGCCTGCGCGCCGTGAAGCTGGTGTTCGTCGGCGACTCGATCACCGACTTCTGGCTGCTGGGCGACGACCCCTGGATACCGGGCCGGATGCACGGCCGCCGTGTCTGGGATGCGTCGTTCGCAGGCGCGGTGCCGGAGAACCTGGCGCTGAACATCGGCATCTCCGGCGACCGCACCGAGCACCTGCTCTTCAGGATCCTGCCGAAGTCGCAGGGCGGCCTGGGCCAGCTGGATGCGGAGGCGCTGGCGCCCGAGTTCTTCGTGCTGATGGTCGGCATCAACAACTCCTACGCGCCCGAGATGCCGGTGGCCGACAGCGTGTTCGAAGGCGTGCTGGCGGTCATGCGCTCGCTTCATGCGCGCAAGCCCGGCACGCGGCTGCTGCTGCAGTCCATCCTGCCCACCGCGGAGCCGGCCCGGGACGACACGGTCGTCAAGCCCGTCAACGCGCGGCTGGCCACGCTGGCCAAGAGCCCCGAGTTCGCGGCCTACACCACCTGGCTCGACCTCTATCCGTCCTTCGTCGACGCCCAGGGCCGGCAGGAGGCACGACTGTTCGTCGACGGCCTGCACCCGAGCGAGGCTGGCTACCGCCTGTGGCGCGACCGGCTGGTGCCGGCCCTGGCGGCGGCGCGCGCCCTGGCGCGCTGATCCCGGTTCTGTCCCTGCGCGGCGGCGCTGGTGCCTACACTGCGCACCGTCGTAGGCGATTCAATACAACA
>CAIWPS010000368.1 GCA_903914615.1 uncultured beta proteobacterium
GTCGTGGTCCAGATCGGCTCCAGCACGGCCATGACGTGCGGCAGCTTCACGTCCCGCACCAGCAGTTCGCCAATCACCGGGTAAGCATGTTGCTCAAGCGTGTTCGCCCACTGCTGGGCGTGCTTGGCGTTCTTCCACCCTGCCCTGTGAGCCTTGATGTAGGCAGCGGCGCATTCCTTGAACGTCAGGGCCCCGGCCATCGACGCGCGTAGCGCGCTTTGGGCGGCCTGCTGGCGCTCGATGGGGTCAACCCCTTGCCGGATCAGTTCGCGGGCCTCGCGCGCCTTGTCTCGAGCCTTCGCCAGCGTCACCTCGGGGTAGCCACCCAGCCCCATGTCCCGGCGCTTGCTTGCGATCACCACACGCAGCGTCCAGCTACGGGCGCCGGCAGCGGTCACCTGCAGCCCCAGGCCGGGCACCACGCCGACGAAGTGCAGGCCCGGCACCTTGAGCCCGGCCACGGTCAGCGGGGCCAGTTCCTTCGCAAGCTTGGGCATCGCATCCTCCGTTCATCAAACCCATCATCCTGGGTGCGATGCGATGATACGGCAGGAAGTGCCAAGAGGCTAGATACCCGCGATTTTCCTAGCTGATCTGCCGATTCGTGAGATGCCGTGAAGTGCCCTAAAGTTCTACGGATGGGGACGCCCCTTCCGCCAACCCGAGCCGGCCCTTCCGGCCTCCCCCTGCGCAGCCCGCAGCCGACTAAGGCGCACGCTGCAGTGCGCCGATCCGGCGCGTTGCGCCGACCACGGCACGCAGCCGGTAGGGCCGCGGTGCGTCGTCGACGTAGGTCGGGTCCGGAACCGACGACAGCAGCGTCTGCGCAAGCAACCCGTCGGAGGGCCAGAAGTCGGGCGCGTCGATGCGGGTCGCCGCCCCGAACGGGTCGGCCGTCGTCACCAGGCTCGAATCCTCGACGACCTTGGCCCACGCCGCGCCGTTGATCTTCGGCGGCGCCCCGGTACCGGCGAACAGGTTGGCCTTCAATACGACGGACTGCACGCCCGGTGCTGCGAAGATGAAGGAACCCCCGGGGTAGGTCGAGACCAGCGTGTTGTGCACCAGCGTCAGGGTGTGGGTGACGCCGCTGCGCAGACCCTCCGATCCGTAGCTGATCAGCGTCGCGTTGTCGGCCCTCGGCCCCTTCTGGATCAGGTTGCCGCGCAGGAACACGAGGCCGCCGTTGGGCACGTCGATCTGGTAGCTGGCGGTGCCGTCCGCACCGTCCATGAAGTAGCTGTTCTCGATGCGCGTCTCGCGCGCCCGGCTCTTCAGGTTGTGGCCGATCCTGGCTTCGTGGAAGAAGCTCGCGAGCACCGTCAGCCGGTCGGCCGCGCCGACGTAGAGGTTGTGGCTTTGCCCGTCGCCGAAACCGTTGCGCGCGAACTCCGAACGCACGATGGTCAGTTCGCCCGCCCCGGGCCCCAGGATGCCGTTCTCGTTGTCGTAGAAGCCGGCGTTGATGATCGTCAGCCCGCGGCCCTCGGCGCGGATGCCGGCGCCGTTGCGGTCGGGCACCTTGGCGTCGTGGAACTCGACGCTGTCGACCACGACGCGCGCGCCCTGGATGACCCAGATGCCCTTGCCGGCCGCCTGCCGCCCCTGGGCGAAGAGCCGCGCACGGCCGCCGGCACCGCAGATCGTGAGGTCGTTCTGCGGCCAGGTGGCGACGTCGCCGAGATAGTCGCCGGCGCTGATGATGACGACGTCGCCCGACGTGGCGTCGCGGGCGGCGGCGCCGATCGTGGCGTAGGTCTGGCCAGGTCCGACGCGGAGCACGCGCCCGCGGGCGCTGGCGCAGGCCGTGGTGGCGGATGGCTGCGCCGCGGCAGCACCCGCGAGCCCGCCCGCCGCCGCCGGCCCTGCGCCGGCCACGAGCGCGCAGGCCAGCAGACGCCCCAAGCGATGCAGCGCCACCTTCATGGACGGGTCATGCCGACCGGCCGATGGGCGGCTTCAGCCAGCCCAGGCCGTCCCGCGTGCCCCAAGCCACCGCGCCGCGGGCCGGCCTGTACCCGCCGCCGACCCAGCCATGCCACGACCCCGCACACGCGAGCGCGTCGATGATCTGGTACACGCAGGGAAGGTGCCGTTCGCGCTGGTCGGGTTCGTGGCGCCCGGGCACGCCTTCGAACTGGATGCGGCCGCCGGGCAGGTACGGGCGCAGCTCGTTCGCCACGTCGCCCTCGACGATCTGGCCCTGGTACAGGTCCATGTTCACCTTCATGCCGGGCGCGCCCACGTGCTGCACGATGCGGTGCGCCTCGTGCTGCCGGTTCAGGAAGCAGCCCGGCATGCCTGGGCATTGAAGCGCTCCCGCTGCGGGCCGTGGTCGGCGAGCCGGCGCGCCAGCGCGGCGGCATAGCGGTCCAGGAAATCGAGCCCGCCGTGGAGCAGGCTGAGGTTGGCAGCGAAACGGGGCATCGCGAACGGTCCTTGGCAGGCCTTGAGCCAGGCGGGTCACCGGCGCGCCTGATGGCGCCGGACCAAGCCTCAAGCGGGCCATTGTCAGCGCAGGCCGCCCAGCCGGGGGCGCTTGCCCGTAAAGTCCGAGGCCTGCGTTCGCACCGCCGAGTCGTGCGACGCCACCGCACCTGGAGCCCATGGCATGAGCGATCCGTCCCCCTACACGCCACCCAAGGTCTGGACCTGGAACAAGGACAACGGCGGCCGCTTCGCCAGCATCAACCGCCCCGTCGCCGGGGCCACCCACGACAAGGCGCTGCCCGTCGGGCGCCACCCGATGCAGCTGTATTCGCTGGCCACGCCCAACGGCGTGAAGGTGACGGTGATGCTCGAGGAACTGCTGGCCCTGGGCCACGCCGGTGCGGAGTACGACGCCTGGCTGGTGCGCATCAACGAGGGCGATCAGTTCGGCAGCGGCTTCGTCGCCGTGAACCCCAACTCGAAGATCCCGGCCTTGCTGGACCGCAGCGGGCCCGTGCCGGTGCGCGTGTTCGAGTCCGGCGCCATCCTGCTGCACCTGGCGGAAAAGTTCGGCGCCTTCCTGCCCGCAGGCGGCGCCGAGCGCGCCGAATGCCTGTCGTGGCTGTTCTGGCAGATGGGCAGCGCCCCCTTCCTCGGCGGCGGCTTCGGCCACTTCTATGCCTACGCGCCGAGCAAGATCGAATACGCCATCGACCGCTACGCGATGGAGGTCAAGCGCCAGCTCGACGTGCTCGACCGCCGGCTGGCTGAAAGCCGCTACCTGGCCGGAGATGCCTACACGGTCGCCGACATGGCCATCTGGCCCTGGTACGGCACGCTCGTGAAGGGCCAGCTCTACGAAGCCGGTGAATTCCTGCAGGTGCAGGACTACCCCAACGTGCTGCGCTGGACGGACGAGATCGCGCAGCGCCCCGCCGTGCAGCGCGGCCGCAAGGTCAACCGCACCTGGGGCGAGCCCGCCAGCCAGCTGCCCGAGCGCCACGACGCCGCCGACTTCGACACCCTGGGCCGGGGCCAGCCGGCGACGCCAGGCTGACGCCACGCCACCCAGCGCCGACAGGCACCCTGCGATGATCACCCTCTACGACTGCGCCACCGCGCCCAGCCCGCGCCGGGCCCGCATTCTGCTGGCTGAAAAAGGCATCGCCCACGCCACGGTGGAGGTCGACTTGCGCCGCGGCGAGCAGCTGGGCGAGGCCTACCGTCGAATCAACCCCCAGTGCACGGTGCCGGCGCTGGCCACCGAAGAAGGCGCGCTGCTGACCGACAACGCCGCCATCACGGCCTACCTGGAGGCGCGCTACCCCGACCCGCCACTGCTGGGCTGCACGCCGCTGGAGCAGGCCGAAATCGCCAGCTGGAACTGGCGCATCGAATTCGAGGGCCTGCTGGCGATTGCCGAGGCGCTGCGCAACAGCGCGCCGGCGATGGCCGACCGTGCACTGCCGGGGCCGGTGGACTACCCGCAGATTCCCGCGCTGGCGCAACGCGGTCTGCGGCGCGTGGAGCACTTCTTCACCCTGCTGAACGAGCGCCTGGAAGGGCGCGACTTCATCGCCGCGGAGCGCTTCAGCGTCGCCGACATCACCGCCGCGGTGGCGGTCGACTTCGCGCGTGTGGTCAGGCTGCGTCCCGGCGAGCAGCACCCGCACCTGCTGCGCTGGCGGGCTGCGATGGCGCAACGGGCGTCGATGTCGCCCTGAACGCGGCCGGCGACCCGGCGCGACGCTGCGGCCGCGCAGGCGATGCAGAAGACCCCGGCGGCGGCGCGCGCCGCCAGCCGCGGCCCGGCCCTCAGCCCGGCGCCATGACCCGGCGCAGCTGCCGTGCCGCAGCAAGCTCTTCGTACAGCGCCGCATAGTGCCGGGCCGGCCCGGCCCAGGAGAGTTCCTGCCCCATCGCCGTGGTCTGCATGGACGCCCATGCGCCGGGCTGGCGGCGCAGATCGGCAGCACGCCGCACGCAGCGTTCGAAGGCCGCGGGCGTGGCCGCGTCGAAGAC
>CAIWPS010000369.1 GCA_903914615.1 uncultured beta proteobacterium
GAAGTAGCCGATGCCGGCGTTGTTCACCAGCACGTCGATGCCGCCGAAGCGGGCTTGCGCCGCCTGCACGGCGGCCGCCACCTGGTCGGGCTGGGTGACGTCGAGCTTGAGCACCAGCACGTTGTCGGTCGCGCCATAGCCTTCCAGCCTGGCGGGGTCGCGTGCGGTCATCACCGTGCGGTAGCCGTGTTCGACGGCCTGCTTGGCGAGTTCCAGGCCGAAGCCGGTGGAGCAGCCGGTGATGAACCAGACCGGCGCTGCGGTGGCAACAGGGTGGCTGGCTTGGGGATGGCTTTTCTTGCTGTGCATGGCAGTTCCTTGGTGCTCAGACCGGAGCCGCGACGGGGCCGCTGCGGACGAGCTTCTTGTTGACGAACTCCTGGATGCCCATGTGGCCCAGCTCGCGGCCGTAGCCTGAATTCTTGATGCCGCCGAAGGGCAGTTCGGCATCGGCCCAGTCGAGGTTGTTGACGAACATCATCCCGGTGTCGACGCGGCTGGCGACGCGCTTGCCGCGCGCCTCGTCCTTCGTCCACACCGAGCCGCCGAGTCCGAAGTCGGAGTCGTTGGCCAGTGCGATGGCCTCGTCCTCGCTCCTGACGCGGAAGAACGAGACGACCGGGCCAAAGAACTCGTCGCGGAAGGCCGGGTTGCCGGGCTGGATGTCGGTGAGGATGGTGGGCTGCATGAACGAGCCCGGGCGGTCGATGCGCTTGCCGCCCATCAGCAGCGTGGCGCCGCCCTTCACGGCGGCATCCACCTGCGCCAGCAGCTGCACCAGCGCGGCCTCGGTGGACAGCGGGCCTTGCGTGGACTTCTCGTCCATCGGGTCGCCCGGCTTCAGGGCCTCCAGCGCCGCCTTGAAGCGCGCCAGGAACTTGTCGGCCACGGCTTCCATCACGATGAAGCGCTTGGCCGCGCAGCAGGTCTGGCCGCCGTTGTACATGCGGCCCCAGACGGCCCACGGCACCGCCTTGTCGAGGTCGGCGTCGTCGAGCACGATGAAGGCGTCGCTGCCGCCGAGTTCCATCGTCGACTTCTTCAGGTTCTGGCCGGCGCGGGCCGCCACGCTGCGCCCCGCGGCGACGCTGCCAGTCAGCGCCACGCCCTTGACGCGCGGGTCGTCGATGACGCGGTCGGCCTGTTCGTAGGAGATCAGCAGGTTCGTGTAGGCACCGACTGGCGCGCCGGCGTCGAGCAGCAGCTTCTCGAAGGCGATGGCGCATTGCGGCACGCAGCCGGCATGCTTGACCACCAGCACGTTGCCGGCCATCAGCTGCGGCCCCGCGACGCGGGCCAGCTGGTAGTACGGAAAGTTCCACGGCTCGACGCAGAAGATCACGCCGGTGGGCGAGCTTTCCATGTGCGCCTGCCCGACCTTGGGGTGCAGGTGGGCCGGTGCCAGGAAGGCTTCAGCATGCTGGGCGTAGTAAGCCAGGATGTCGCCGCTGAAGCGCACCTCGCCGCGCGCCTCGGCGATGCGCTTGCCCATCTCCAGCGTTTCCAGGCGCGCGAAGTCGTCGACATGGGCGTGCAGCAGCGCCGCCGCCTTCTTGACGACGAGCGCACGCTCGGCATAGCGCTTGTGCTTCCAGGTCTGGAAGCAGGTCTCGGCCGCCGCCAGCGCCTGCTCGAGCTGGGCGTTGCTCATGTGCTCGAAGCTCTGCAGGAGCTTGCCGTCGTTGGGGTTGATGCTTTGGTAGGCCATGGGAATCTTTCTCCGGGGTTCGGGGGTCAGGCCGCCAGCGCGGGGTAGTCGGTGTAGCCCTTGGCGCCGGGCACGTAGAAGGTGGCCATGTCGGGGGCGTTGAGCGGCGCGTCCTTGCGCATGCGTGCGACGAGGTCGGGGTTGGCCAGGAAGGCGCGGCCGAAGGCGACCAGGTCGCCTCGCTTGTCGAGCAGCGCCTTTTCGGCACTGGCGTGGTCGAAGCCGCCGGAGAGGACGAACAGCCCGTCGAAGCCCGCGCGCAGCTTGAGCTTGAAATCCGCCGGCACCGGCGGTGCGCCCATGGCCTCGTGGTCGACCAGGTGCAGGTACAGCAGGCCCAGCGCCGAGAGCGACTTCGCCAGCGCGAGGTATTGCGCCTGCACGTCGGGGAAGGCGCCGGTGCCGTTGAAGACGCCGTAGGGCGAGAGCCGGATGCCGACGCGGTCGCGGCCGATGGCCGTGACGGTGGCGCCCGCGATCTCCAGCGCCAGGCGGTTGCGGCCCTCGACGCTGCCGCCGTGGCCGTCGCTGCGCAGGTTGACGAGCGGGTTCAGGAACTGCTCGATCAGGTAGCCGTTGGCGCCGTGCAGTTCGACGCCGTCGAAGCCGGCGTCGAGGGCCAACCTCGCGGCTGCCACATGCTCCTTCACGGCATGGGCGATGTCGGCCTCGGTCATCGCTCGCGGCGGGCTGTGGGGCTGCATGCCCAGCGTGTCGGTGTACATCTCGCCCGGGCATACGACGGTGCCCGGCCCCAGCACCTCGGCACCGGCGGGCAGGTTGGCGACATGCGCGACGCGGCCGCAGTGCATCAGCTGCACGAATATCTTGCCGCCATGGGCATGCACGGCCGCGGTCGTGTCCTTCCAGGCCAGCGCCTGGGCCTGGTCGAAGAGACCGGGAATGCGCGGGTAGCCCAGGCCGTTGGGGCTGGGCGAGGTGCCTTCGGTGATGATCAGTCCCGCCGTCGCCCGCTGGCCGTAGTAGGTGGCCATCAAGGCGTCGGGCGTGTGCGCGGGCGTGGCCCGGCTGCGCGTCATCGGCGCCATCACCATGCGGTTGGCGAGCGCGAGCGAGCGGGCAGAGAACTTGTCGAAAAGCATCGGTGTGACTCCTGGGGAAAGGGCAGCGGCGGGCGGCCCGGCAGGCAAGGCACCTGCAAGGCCTGGGGTGGCGACGAAGTGCAGGCTGCGCGCCCGTGTTCGCGGGGTCTGTTCGATAGGACACCCACCGCGGCAACGCGCATGCAAAGCCCGGCCTTACCTGCGCGGCCGCGGCGTGGGTGGGGCAGCGCACGGAAGCTGCCGCCTGGCCATGGCACCGTGCGCCACGCTGGCGGCCGTCAAGGCCCTGGCCGCGTTCGACAGTTCGTTGCGCGCAAGCCCCTGCAGGACCTTCCGTGCTCGCCTTTCTCGACACCGAATTCACCGACCTCGTGATCCGACCGCGGCTGCTGTCCGTCGGCCTCGTCACCGAACTTGGCCATGGCCGCGAGTTCTACGCCGAGGTCACCGACAGCGACCGCATCGACGCCACCAGCGGCTACGGCCGCGGCGCCGTGCTGCCGCAATTCGGCCAGGTCGCCGACGCTGCCTGCAGCTACGCCGAACTGGGCCGGCGCCTGTGCGCCTTCCTGGGTGGTCTGGTGGCGGCGCTGCACGACGACGAGTTCGTCGACGTCGCCTACGGCTACCACCTCGACTGGGAGCTCGTCGACCTCGCCATCCGGGACTGCGGGGCGGCTCACTGGGCATCGATGCGGCGCCGCATCCGCCCTTCCAATGTCTACGCGTTCACCGGCTTCGATGCCGGCAAGGTCGCCTCGGAGGCCTACTTCAGGGCCCAGGCGCTGGCGCCCGTGGCGCGCCACCACGCGCTGTGCGACGCGCGCGCCCTGCGCGTGGCCTTCGACGCCGCCACCCGGGCCGCGGCGCGGCCGGGCCGCGCCGCGAAGCCGCGTGAACGGCAGGCGGCCGGGGTCGACGCCGCATGATCGCGCGGCCGCGGCATGGCTGCCGTGCTCACTGAGCCTGCCCAGCACCCCGGCCTGCAGCCCGGCGCGGCTTCCAGGCGCGTGCTCTACGTGGCCATCGCCGGTGACATCGGCATTGCCGTGGCCAAGTTCTTCGTCGCCGCCCTGACCGGCAGCTCGGCCATGCTGACCGAGGGCGTGCACTCGCTCGTCGACACCGGCAATGAACTGCTGCTGCTGTACGGCGTCAGGCGCGGCCAGCGCGTGGTCGACGAGTGGCATGCCTTCGGCTACGGCAAGACCACCTACGTGTGGTCGCTGATCGTGGCGCTGTCGGTGTTTTCCGTCGGCGGTGGTGTCTCGGTCTACGAAGGCATCATCAGCCTGGCCGCGCCGCCGGCGCTGGCCGACCCGACCTGGAACTACGTCGTGCTGGCCCTGGCCGCCGTGTTCCAGGGCATCAGCTGGCGCGTGTCGCAGCAGGAACTCGACCGCCACCGGCGCCCCGGCGAAAGCCTGTGGCGGGCCTCGCAGCGTGACATGGACGTGCTGGTGTTCACGGTCTTCGTCGAGGACTCCGCCGCCCTCGTCGGCATCGCCATCGCGGCACTGGGCGTGGGACTGAGCCATGCGCTGAAGCAGCCTTGGCTGGACCCCGCGGCCTCGGTGCTGATCGGGCTCGTGCTGATCGCCTCGGCCGGCCTGCTCGCCCGCAAGAGCGTGAGCCTGCTGGTCGGCGCCAGCCTGGACCGCGACCAGCTCGCCCAGCTGCGGCGGATCATCATCGCCGACCCGGCGGTCGAACGCGTCGGGCACCTGCAGACGATGCGGCTGGGCCCGGACAGCGTGTTGCTGACCGCCGCCGTGCGCTTTCAGCGCCGGCTCAGCCTGGACGAGGTCGAGCAGGCCATCGAACGGCTGGAACGGGCGATCAAGGTGCCCTACCCCGCCATCCTTCACCTCTACCTGGAGTCGGGTGCGCTCAAGCAGGTCGCGCATGCGGCCGGACAACTGGCTGCGCACGACGCACCCCCGGCCGCGCCCACCACCGCGGCGCCCTGAGGGGACCGACGGCGAGCGACATCGCCGGGGCCGGCCGCGTCAGCGCTGGCGGGCCAGCGGGCCCAGGACGAGCTTCTCCAGCGCGTCGAGCGTGCGCTCCAGCCGGCCCGACGCGAGGAGCGACCGCGGCACCAGGCCCGCCATCACGGCGCTGGCGTACTGGAACCTCAGGGTGTCGAAGGGCATCGCCAGCAGCCCCTGGCCCGCGCTGACGGGACGGGCGGGCACAGGCTGCTGGGGCGCCACGGCGGGCCGGTGGCTGGCGTACGCCCGCGGGGCAAAAGCCTTCGGAGGCCGGCTGGTCGATGGCGTCAGCCTGACGGCGAGCTGAGGCGTTGCCGAACTGCGCATGTCGCATCCTTGAGCATGAATGGAATTCCGAGGGTCGCAGGTCGGGGCGGCTGCGTCTGTCTTGCGCCGCACAGTGCGAGGCTGGCCGGCGCCTGCCGGCCGAAGGTCCCAGTCTCAGCGCATCTTCGACGGCAGCTTGAGTGTCTCGCCCGCCACCATGAAGACGCCCCAGCCGCGGTGGTGCAGCGTGCGTGGCGCCTTGCAGGCCGGATCGACCCAGGCCTTGACGACCTCGAGCACGAAGAAGTCGTAGCGGTTCTTCATGCGCGTGTCGACGACGCGGCATTCGAGGTTGGCATAGCACTCGGCGACCAGCGGCGCAGCGACCAGGCTGGCCGCCACCGCGGTGAGGCCGAAGCGCGCGAACTTGTCGACCCGCTCGCCCGAGGTGTTGCCGCAACCCACGACCTGCGCCGCCAGTTCGACCGTGGGGATGTTCAGCACGCACTGCCGGGTCGAGTTCAGCGCGGCGTGGCTGAAGTCGCCCGGGCTGACGACGCAGCCCACCAGCGGTGGCTCGAACTCCAGCATCGTGTGCCACGACATCGCCATCACGTTATGGATGCCTTGGTGCGAGGTGCTCAGCAGCACCACCGGCCCGGGCTCCAGCAGTCCGTAGACCCTGGCCAGCGGCAGCGAGCGCTTCTTCGCTGGCTTGTGGACTGGCTTGTGGGCTGGCCTGATGCCTGGCCTGATGGCTGGCGCGGCCATGGCTTCAGCGCGGGGCCGCGGCGGCATCGACGAGGCCGAAGGCCGGCCGCAGCCACAGCCCGGCGCGGGTGCCGAGCAGGGCGCACACGATCCACAGCCAGCCGTGCAGGCTGCCCGAGGCCACGCCGCTGAAGAAGGCGCCGATGTTGCAGCCGTAGGCCAGCCGCGCGCCGTAGCCCAGCAGCAGCCCGCCCAGCACCGACGCCGCGACATGGCCGCGCGAGATGCGCCACACCGGCTTGAAGCGGCCGGCCGCACCAGCCGCCGCCAGCGCGCCCAGGATGATGCCGAGGTCCATCACCGAAGTGATGTCGGCCAGGGCGCCCCGGCTCAGCGCAGCCTGCATCTCGGGCGACGCATAGCCCGACCAGCCGGCGACGGGCCAGCCCGCCGACTGCAGCAGCATGCCGCCCCACAGCCCGTAGGCCGACGTGATGCCCCAGGGCCGGCCCGCCAGACCGAGGGTGACGAAGTTCAGCAGCGCCAGCGCCAGGGCACCGGCCAGCAGCGGCCACGGGCCGCGCATCCAGTGCAATGGGCCGGGGTGGCTCGCGTCGGGTGCCACGCCGTCCGCGGCGGCTTGGGCAGGGCGCGCGCCGATGGGCACCACGCTGCCATGGCGCGCGCGCTCGAGGTGCGCGACGAAGGCGTAGGCGGCCCCGAAGACCGCCAGGTTCAGGGCCAGCGCCCAAGGCCAGCCCAGAGCGGCGAGCAGCGACACCGGACCCAGCGTGGGCAGGCTTTCCCACCACGCGAGGTGGTTGACGCCGAGCACCGAGCCGACGATGAAGAAAACCAAAGTCACCAGCATGCGCGTGCTGCCGCCGCCGAGGGCGTAGAGGGTGCCCGATGCACAGCCGCCGCCCAGCTGCATGCCGATGCCGAAGAGGAAGGCGCCGCACGCGACCGACACGCCCACCGGCGATACGAAGCCGGTGACCGGCCGGCCCCACAGGCTGCCGTGGGCCAGCACGGGAAAGAAGAGCACGCAGGCCACTCCCAGCATGACCATCTGGGCGCGGAACCCGGCGCTGCGCCTGTCGGCCAGCAGCACGCGGAAGGCGGACGTGAACCCGAACACCGACTGGTACAGCACGCCGCCGAGGGCGACGCCGGTCACGAACAGCAGCGCGTGGCTGGCCGGCGCCCGCATGGCAATGGCCAGGCCCAGGCAGGCCATGGCGGCAAAGGCGGCCAGCAACACACCGGGTTGCCAGGCGGGCCGGGCCGGTGCCGGTGTTCCCGATGCGGCCGTCATGACGGGGCTTGCTCTCAAGCTGGAATCCAACGGTGGTGGGCCCGACCACGGGGCGTGGCGTCGTCCGCCAATGTCGGCGGGCGGGGGCCAGGGGTCTGTACGGTGCGGCACCGACGGCCCCCGCGGCGCCGCGTACGTTCGAGGCCTGTGCAGCTGACCCGGAGATTCACCGCATGAGCCCGACCCGCAAGGCCTACTTCGTTGGCGGGGGCATCGGTTCGCTCGCCGCAGCCGCCTTCCTGATCCGCGACGGCGGCATGGCCGGCGGCCAGATCTCGGTGCTGGAAGCCGGCCCCGTGATGGGCGGCAGCCTGGACGGTGCGGGCGACGCCGAGCGCGGGTATTCGATGCGCGGCGGCCGCATGCTGACGACGGACAACTACGAGTGCACCTGGGACCTCTTCAAGTCCATACCCTCGCTCGCGCAGCCCGGCCGCAGCGTCTTCGACGAGACGCTGGAATTCAACGAGCAGCATGTCTCGCGCGCGATGGCGCGGCTGGTCGACAGCCGCCGCGCCAAGGTGCCGGTGGCCTCGATGGGCTTCTCGATGCACGACCGCGTGGAACTGCTCAAGCTGGCGAACGCCGACGAGGCCGCGCTGGGCAGCAGCTGCATCACCGACCACCTGTCGCCGGCCTTCTTCGAGACCGCGTTCTGGTTCATGTGGGTCACCACCTTCGCCTTCCAGCCGTGGCACAGCGCGGTCGAATTCAGGCGCTACCTGCACCGCTTCATGCTGGAGTTCTCGCGCATCGAGACGCTGGCCGGCGTCAAGCGCACGGTGCTGAACCAGTACGACTCGCTGGTCGTTCCCCTGCAGCGCTGGCTGCAGGCCCAGGGCGTGCACCTGGTCACCGACTGCACGGTGACCGACCTCGACCACCGCACCCAGGACGGCGCCTTCGAGGTCATCGCGCTGCACGGCACCCTGAAGGGCCAGCCGGAGACGATGCAGCTCGAAGAAGGCGACCTGGTCTTCGTGCAGAACGGCTCGATGACCGATGCCTCGAGCCTGGGCTCGATGACCGCCGCGCCCGCCAAGCTGGGCAAGGCCCACAACGGCAGCTGGACGCTGTGGGAAAAGCTGGCCGAGGGGCGCCCTGCGTTCGGCAACCCGGCGGCCTTCAACAGCTGCGTCGCGCAGTCGGACTGGGCCTCGTTCACGGTGACGCTGAAGGACCCGGCCTTCTTCACGCAGATGCAGCGCTTCAGCGGCAACGAGGCCGGCACCGGCGGGCTGGTGACATTCAAGGATTCCAACTGGCTGATGTCCATCGTGCTGGCGCACCAGCCGCACTTCGCCAACCAGCCGGCCGACGTGCAGGTGTTCTGGGGCTACGGCCTGTTCCCGGACCGCATCGGCAACTTCGTCGCCAAGGCGATGGCCGACTGCACCGGGGCCGAACTGCTGCAGGAGCTCTGCGGCCACCTGCGCTTCGACCTCGAGACCGTGGCCACGGCCAACTGCATACCCTGCCGCATGCCCTACATCACCAGCATGTTCATGCCGCGCGCACCGGGCGACCGCCCGCTGCCGGTGCCGCCCGGCACGAAGAACTTCGCCTTCATCAGCCAGTTCGTCGAGATCCCGCAGGACACCGTCTTCACGGTCGAGTTCTCGGTGCGCGCAGCGCAGATGGCGGTCTACCAGCTGCTGGGCCTGAAGAAGCCGATACCCGCGGTGACACCGCACGACCGCTCGCTCCACGCGCAGTTCGATGCGCTGGTCAAGGCGCTGAAGTAGCGCCCCCACGGTCCGACACGAAAGCCGAACGCCATGCCGCAGAACACCACCCTCAACCGCCGCATCGTCCTCAACGCAAGGCCGCACGGTGCGCCGACCGCCGCCGACTTCCGCCTCGAACACGACCCCGTGCCCGAGCCTGAAGCCGGCCAGGTGCTGCTGCGCACGCTGTACCTGTCGCTGGACCCCTACATGCGCGGGCGCATGAGCGACGGCCCGTCGTACGCGCCGCCGGTGGCCATCGGCGACGTCATGGTGGGGGGCACGGTGTCGCGCGTCGAAGCCTCCCGGCACCCCGACTTCAAGGTCGGCCAGCGTGTGCTCGGCTATGCCGGCTGGCAGGACTACGCGCTGTCGGACGGCAAGGGACTCACGCCGCTCTACGCCGAGGACGCCCACCCTTCGCGCGCCCTGGGCGTGCTGGGCATGCCGGGCTTCACCGCCTACATGGGCCTGCTGGACATCGGCCGCCCGGTGGCCGGCGAAACCGTGGTCGTGGCCGCCGCCAGCGGCGCGGTCGGCTCGGTGGTGGGCCAGATCGCCAGGATCAAGGGCTGCACGGTGGTCGGCATCGCCGGCGGCACGGAGAAGTGCCGCTACGTCGCCGGCGACCTGGGCTTCGACGCCTGCGTCGACCACCGCGGCGACGACCTGCCCGGCCGCCTCGCCGCCGCCTGCCCCAAGGGCATCGACGTGTATTTCGAGAACGTCGGCGGTGCGGTGTTCGACGCCGTGTTGCCGCTGCTCAACGCACGGGCCCGCGTGCCCGTGTGCGGGCTCATCGCCGCGTACAACGCCACCGCCCTGCCACCCGGCCCCGACCGGCTGGGCCTGCTGGTGGGCGCGCTGCTGCGCAAGCGCATCCGGATGCAGGGCTTCATCGTCTTCGACGACTACGGGCCCCGCTGGGGCGAGTTCGCCGGCGCCATGGGCGAATGGGTTCAGCAAGACAGGGTCAAGGTCCGCGAGGACATCGTCTTCGGCCTGGAGAACGCGCCCGAGGCCTTCATCGGCCTGCTGCAGGGCCGGAACTTCGGCAAGCTGGTCATTCAGCTCGCCCACGAATGAGCGCCTTCCTCGCCGAACCCGGCACTTCCGGGGCGCATGCGGACGCGGCGCTGCGCATCCTGAAGCGTCTGCTGCGCGGCTTCGTCGGCGGCGCCGACCTGCGCCTGTGGAACGACAGTTCCTTCCACGTCGGCCAGGGGCCGCCGGCGTTCACGCTCGTGCTGCGCGACCCGATCCTGCTGCGCAGCCTGGTGACGACGCGCGGCCCGGTGTTGCTGGCCGACGCCTACTTCCGCAACCAGATCGACGTCGAAGGCGACCTCTACAGCGCGCTGGCGCTGAAGGGTCACTTCGAGGGGCTGGCGCTGCCCTGGCGAGACAAGCTGGCGATGCTGCTGGATGCGTGGCGGCTGCCCTCGCGCACGGAAACGTCGAAGGCCGGCACCCTGCTCGCCCGGCTGGCGCAGCGCTTCACCAGGCAGCACACGCGGCACTCGGACCGCCAGGCCATCGCCTTCCACTACGACGTCTCCAACGACTTCTACGCGCTGTGGCTCGACGCTGAACGGGTCTATTCCTGCGCCTACTTCAAGACCGGGGAAGAGACCCTGGACCAGGCGCAGCAGAACAAGCTCGAGCACATCTGCCGCAAGCTGCGCCTGCAGCACGGCGAGCGCCTGCTCGACATCGGCTGCGGCTGGGGCGCGCTGATCTGCTGGGCGGCGCGGCACCACGGCGTGCGCGCACACGGCATCACGCTCAGCCAGGCTCAGCATGGCTTCGCGCAGCAGCGCATCGCCCGCGAGGGCCTGCAGGCCCTCGTGACGGTCGAGCTGCGCGACTACCGCGACCTGCAGGGCGAGGCGGTCTACGACAAGGTGTCCAGCATCGGCATGTTCGAGCATGTCGGCCTGGCCAACATGCCCGCCTACCTGGCCGCGGTGCAGCGCCTGCTGCGCCCGGGCGGGCTGTTCCTGAACCACGGCATCACCCACGACGAAGAAGGCTGGAACCGCACCGTCGCCACCGAATTCATCAACCGCTACGTCTTCCCGGACGGCGAGTTCGACTGCGTTAGCAACATCCAGCTCGGCATGGAACGCGCCGGCTTCGAGATCCACGACGTCGAGGCGCTGCGCCGGCACTACGCGCTCACCCTTCGACACTGGGTGCAGCGCCTGGAGGCGAACCGCGACGCCGCGCTGCGCGAGGTCGACGAGCCGACCTACCGCGTCTGGCGCCTGTACATGGCGGCCTGCGCGCTGGAATTCGAAGCCGGTGGCACCGGCATCTACCAGATCCTGGCCTCGCGCCGCGGCGTCGCCACGGCGCTGCCGCTGACGCGCCAGGATCTCTACGCAGCCGCCTCCGCCACCGCCCTCCCGCTGCGCGTCGGCGGGTGAACCGAAGAAGGACCCCCTCATGACCAAGCACAGCGAATTCGTCCACGGCACCTGCCAGCAACTGCTCTTCAGCCCCAAGGGCGGCGTCGAGGGCGCGCTGGTCAAGATGAAAGGCGCGGTGGTGCAGGTTTCGGTGCCGCCCGACCAGGGTGGCGCGCTGCTGCAAATGACGCGGCCCGGGCGGCCGTTGCGCGTGCTGGCGGTGGCCGACCATTCGCCGAAGACGGCCGATGGCGCGCACCCGGTGTTCAAGTTCGAATCGTTCGCCGATGCCGCCGGGCAGGCGATCGACGGGCCGGACATGGCGCCGGGCCACACCACGGTCAAGGGCATCGTCGGCGCCTTGCACTTCGCCCGCCACGGCGAGCCCAACGGCGTCATCCTGGAAACGGGCGAGTTCATCCACCTGCGTCCACACGGCATGGTCACGGCCGGTCTGGACATCGGCTCCAAGGTCAACGCCGTGGGCGACCTGCGCATGACCGTGCTCGGCACGCGCATGCTCGAGGCGCACCGCGTCAACCGCGTCGATCTGCCCTAGGCCGCCGGGCAACCCCGGCACGGGCCGGCGCGCGTCACCGCGTCGGCCGCACCTCGGCCTCGATGCCCAGCCAGGCCGATTCGCGCTCGGCCTGCGGCAGTGCGCGCAGGCCGCGGATCAGCGGCAGCCGCCGGGCCACTCGCACCAGCTCCAGGCGACCCGCAACGATCCGCGCCACGCTGGCATCGACCGTGCGCCGATCGCCGTCAGTTCCGATCGCCCATCACGCGCGTACCGAAGCCAATGTCGGCCCCGCCTGCCCAGGCGGCCGATCCGGCGACGCCCGCCCGGATCGTGATCGCGCCCTTGAAGAACTTCTTGGCCAAGGCCTCGCTCAGGCCGTAGGTCTGCATCAGCAGCGAACGCGAGATCAGGCCGCCAGTGCAATCGCGGGACGAGACGACCCGCTCGGTCTCCTGGGCTCCCGGCGTCAGGGTGCGCGCGGTCGACAGGCCACCGATGCGGATGTCGATGTAGCCGTCGAAGGACGTTCCGGTGAGCGGGTTGACCAGCGCCGGGTCGTTCAGCAAGTCGCTCTCGATCCGGTAGGTCGGCGCCGCGTTGAGTCGCGCGAGGACATTGCCGGTGGTGGGATTGGCCAGCGTGTAGGCAATGTTCGGCGTGGTCCACTGGCACAGCAAGGTGTCCGCGCTGCCGCCCGGCAGCGTGATGTGGCCCAGGTC
>CAIWPS010000370.1 GCA_903914615.1 uncultured beta proteobacterium
GAAGTAGCCGATGCCGGCGTTGTTCACCAGCACGTCGATGCCGCCGAAGCGGGCTTGCGCCGCCTGCACGGCGGCCGCCACCTGGTCGGGCTGGGTGACGTCGAGCTTGAGCACCAGCACGTTGTCGGTCGCGCCATAGCCCTCCAGCTTGGATGGGTCGCGCGCGGTCAACACGGTACGAAATCCCTGCTCAATGGCCTGTTTGGCCAATTCCAGGCCGAAGCCCGTGGAGCAGCCGGTGATGAACCAGACGGGCGGTTCAGTGACGAGGGACTTGCTGGTTTTCTTGGTCATGGGGTTCCTTGGAAGTCAGATGGATGCCGCGACGGGCCGGGTGCGTGCCGGCATCAACGGGGTGAGAAGTCGAGCACCACGCGCGACGGCACCTCGCCCTTGGCCAGCCGGTCGAAGACCTTGTTGATGGCCGACAGCGGCTGCAGTTCGATGTCGGCCTTGACCTTGCCATCGGCGGCGAAGGCCAGCGCCTCGGCCATGTCGCGGCGGTTGCCGACGAAGGAGCCGCGGATGGTGATGCAGTTGGCCACGACGTCGAACAGCGGCGTCGGAAACTCGCCGGGCGGGATGCCGACCAGCACGCAGGTGCCGTGCTTGCGCGTCATGCGCACGCCCTGCTCGAAGGCCGGCAATGAAGGCGCGGTGATCAGCACGCCGTGCGCGCCGCCGCCGGTGGCCTTGACGACCGCCGCCACGGCATCGGCGTGCTTGGCGTTGACCACCGCGTCGGCACCCAGGCGCGTGGCATGCGCCAGCTTGGCGTCGTCGATGTCCACCGCGCACACGTGCAGGCCCATGGCCTTGGCGTATTGCACGCCCAGATGGCCCAGCCCGCCGATGCCCGAGATCACCACCCACTGCCCGGGCTTGGCCTGGGTTTCCTTCAGGCCCTTGTACGAGGTGATGCCGGCGCAGATCAGCGGCGCGGCGTCGACGGCGTACAAGCCGGCGGGTATGTGGGCGACGTAATTGGGGTCGGCAAGGATGTATTCGGCAAAGCCGCCGTTGCGCGTGTAGCCGCCGAACTGCGCCTCGGCGCAGACCGGCTCCTGGGCGGCCAGGCAGAACTCGCAGTGCCCGCAGGCCGAATAGAGCCAGGGCACGCCGACGCGGTCGCCCTTCTTCACGGCCGTCACACCGTCGCCCAAGGCGGTGACGATGCCGATGCCTTCATGGCCCGGCGTGAAAGGCAGCGGGGGTTTGAGCGGCCAGTCGCCGTCGCGGGCGTGCAGGTCGGTGTGGCAGACGCCGCAGGCTTCGGTCTTGACGAGGATCTGGCCGGGTCCCGGCACGGGCACGTCGAGTTCCTTGAAGACCAGCGGCTTGCCGAAGTGTTCGACCTGCGCGGCTTGCATCTTGGGTGTCATGGGTGTGTCCTTGGGTTGAATGGGTTCAGGCAGCGGCCGGCAGCCCGAGGCCACGCACCGCTTCGATCATTTGCACCAGCACGGCCTGCGCATCGCCATAGACCATGTGGCAGTTGTCGCCAAAGAAGAGGCTGTTGACGATGCCGGCGTAGCCCTTGCCCTCGCCGCGCTTGACGACGAAGACCTGCTTGGCCTGGTCGGCGTTGAGGATGGGCATGCCGAAGATCGGCGACGACTTGTCGGTGCGCGCTGCGGGGTTGACCACGTCGTTGGCACCGATCACCAGCGCCACGTCGGTGGTCTTGAAGTCGTCGTTGATGTCTTCGAGCTGGAAGATCATGTCGTAGGGCACGCCCGCTTCGGCCAGCAGCACGTCCATCTGACCGGGCATGCGCCCCGCCACCGGGTGGACCGCGAACTTGACGCTGACGCCGCCGGCCTGCAGCAGCTTGACGAACTCGAACAACTTGCCCTGGCCCTGCGCCACCGCCAGGCCGTAGCCCGGCACGATGATCACGCTGGTGGCGTAGCGCATCGCGATGCCGGCATCGCCCGGCTGCATGGGCTTCAGTTCGCCCTTGATCTTTCCCTGCTTGCGCTTGGACGATGCGCCGAAGTTGCTGAACACGACGTTGCTCACCGAGCGGTTCATCGCCTTGGCCATCAACAGCGTCAGCAGCAGGCCGGCTGCACCCACCACCATGCCGGCGATCATCAACGCCGGGTTCTGCAGCACGAATCCTTCCAGCCCGACGGCCAGGCCGGTGAAGGCGTTGAAGATCGAGATGACGACCGGCATGTCGGCTCCGCCGATGGGCAGCGTCATCAGGATGCCCAGCACGAGCGCGCAGGCAAGGAACAGATAGATGGACGCAGGTATCGCCAGCCACGTTGCCGTCTTGTCCTGGCTGACGACGACGAGATAGACGCCGACAGCCAGCGTGCCCAGCAGCACCAGCCCGTTGACAACCTGCTGCGCCTTGAACCGAAGCGGCTTCTTGATCACGCCATCGAGCTTCGCCCACGCGATCAGCGAACCGGACAGCGACACCGCACCGATCAAGGCCCCGACCAAGGTCACGATCAGTGCGGTCATGCCCTGCGCCTTGCCGCCGAACAGTTCGACCGCAGCGATGGCGCCGGCCGCACCGCCGCCCATGCCGTTGTACAGGGCCACCATCTGCGGCATCGCGGTCATCGCCACGGTGCGCCCACTCCACCAGGCCACGCCGCCACCGAGCGCAAGCGCAACGACGGCCAAGCCCATGTTCAGCCACAGGTCCGGGCCCGCCGCGCTGTTCACGTCGAAAGCGTACAGGAAGCTCGCGAGCACCGCGACCGCCATCCCGATGCCGGCCACGAAGATGCCCGATGACGCCGTCGCCGGTGACGACATGCGGTGCAGGCCGTACATGAAGAGCAGGGACGCAGCCAGATCGGCCGCGCCAATGCCGAGCGAGGGCAAGGACGCGAGCAGAGTGGCCAGCAGAGCGCTGTCCATCTCAGCGCTTCTTCCTGGGCAAGGACTTCACGTTGCTGCCCTTGGCC
>CAIWPS010000371.1 GCA_903914615.1 uncultured beta proteobacterium
CGGCCTGCTTCACGGCGTCTTCCAGCGCCATCGGCGAGCCGGCCGGGCCGGCCACCAGGGTCTGCGCTGCACCGGCCGGCGCCGAAATCGCTGCACACAGCGCGGCGAGCAGGCAGACCCAATGCAGGCGGTCAGGCAGTCGCGGCAGCACCAAGGTCCATCTCCATGCAGGCATCGGCGTCATTTATACGGGGCACCGATGTGAGTATCACCGCAACGCCGCCGGCAAACCGTCAGAAAGGATGATGCTCCCCGCGCCTGCGGGGCCCCGGCCTGGATCAGAACGGCACTTCGATGCGCAGGTCTCGCCAGCGCAGGATGGCCGCCTTCGGACCGATGCGCTCGAGCGTCACGCCCGGCGCCGCCTGCTCGCCTTCACGCACCACCTGGCCGTTGACGATGACGAAGCGGTTGGCAGCGCTGTCGGACCAGATGGAGCCACCGAAGCTCATCGGGGGCAGCTCCTGTCGCTGCTGCGCGCCCAGTTGAGACAGCGGCACGGGCCGCACCTCGGACGTCGGTGGAGGCGTTGCGGCCACTGTGGCCGCGGGCAGCGCGGGCGCCGCGGCAGTAGGCACGGCGCCCGCGGTCACCGGCGCCGGCAAGGGCGGCGCCGAAACCACCTGCGGCAGGCTGGTCGGCGCGGCCGGCGGGGAAGCCAGCGGCGGTGCGGGAACGGCGGGCATGGCCTGCTGCAGGGCCGGCGGGGTCGGCGGAGCCTGCACGCGCTGCACCGGCGCCACGGGCGCCGATGGCATGGCCGCGGCGGGCTGCGGCGCCGGCCGCAACCACAGCCAGCACAGCCCCAGCACTGCCAGCACCGCAAGCGCCACGCCGGCCCATAGGGATGCAGGCCGCTGTGCCGGGGAAGGCAGGGGCAGCGCCGGCGCGGCCTGGGTGTTCAGGCCGGGCACCTGGCCGCGGTCGCGTTCGGCCTGGGACCGGCGCAGGGCATCGAGGATGTAGGACATGGTGTCAGCGCGGCCCGGCCAGGGCAGGTTCGTCGACGCCGGCCTCGCGGCTCAGGCGCATCAGGGTCATGGGGCCGACCTGGCCGTCCAGAGGCAGGCCCTGGGCCAGCTGGAAGGCGAAGACGCGGTCGCGCAGCGGCTGCGGGCCGGGGTGGCCGATGCGGCCGAGCTGCGCGTCGACCCAGGCGCGGCCCTGCGCGTCCAGGCCGCCTTCGGCGCCTTCGCGCCAGCCCGGCGGCGTGCGCCAGAAGGTCGCGAACTCGCCGCGCCAGACGCTGGCCAGCGCCGGCAGGGTGAGCACGAAGCGCTGGGCACCGGCCTGCAGCGTCGCCTGCTGGTCGCCCAAGGCCACCAGCAGCGCGTACACCGGGGCCTCGCCCGGCGCGCGCAAGGCCACCCAGCCAGGGCGCGCCAACTGGCGCACCACCGGAAAGCCACCGGCCGGGCTGCGAAAGCAGGCCAGATGGGCCTGCGCCGCGGCCGTGCAGGGGTCGCCTTCGCCGATGGCCACGTTCCAGCGCAGCGCCAGCTCGCGCCAGGCCGTGGCCTGCAGCGGCAG
>CAIWPS010000372.1 GCA_903914615.1 uncultured beta proteobacterium
CGCACGGAAGCCGGCCTTCCAGGCATCGGCCCGGCGCTCGGCTTCCTCGATCTGCGACGCGCCCAGCTGCAGGGCCGAACGGGCCCGGTTGGCACGCGCCGGCGCATCGTCCGCCCTCGAGGCGACGACGAACCACTTGTGGGCCTCGATCGGGTCGGCGCAGACGCCTTCGCCGGTGGCGTACATCAGCCCCAGGCGCGACTGTGCGGCAGCGATGCCTTGTTCCGCCGCCGCCAGGAACCAGACGAAGGCCTCGCGCTCGTCGCGCGCGCAGCCCTGGCCCTTGAGCAGCAGCTGCGCCAGGTTGAACTGGGCCTCGGGGTCGCCGGCCCCGGCCGCGACCCTGAGCAGCTCCACCGCCTCTGCGGGCCGGTCGGTCGCCGCCAGGAGCATCCCCAAGGTGGCCTTGGCGGCGACAAAGCCCCGGTCGGACGCCTTGCTGCACAGGTCCAGTGCCCGCTCCAGGTCGCGCGCCACGCCGGCGCCACCGGCCGCCAGCAGCGCGCCCAGATTCCACTGCGCCCTGGCGTCGCCTTGCGCCGCGGCCTGTTCCAGCCAGTGCCGTGCCTCGAGAGCGCTTTGCGTCACGCCGCGCCCGTGCAGGTGGCACATCCCCAGGGCGGATTGCGCCTGGGCATCGCCCTGCAGGGCCGCACGCCGGTACCAGTCGGCCGCCGCCACCGGGTCGGCAGCACCGCCGACGCCCTGGTCAAGGCGCTGGCCCAGCGCCAGCTGCGCCTGCGCCACACCCTGTTGCGCGGCGCGGCGCAGGCACTCCTGCGCGATGTGATCCTGCGCCCCGCCGAAGAGGTGGCCCAGCGTGAGCAGGGCCACCGGGTCGCCCAGATCACCGGCCCGCGAGTACCACAGCATGCCGCTGAAGGCGTCTGCCGCGCTGCTGCCGCGGCTGGAATGCAGGCGCCCGAGGGCCAGCTGCGCGGCGACATCGCCCTGCTCGGCCGCCCGAAGGTACCAGTCCTGCGCCGCATCGGCATCGTCAGGCTCGAGCAGCCGCGCCAGCGCCGTCTGCGCGCGCACGTGGCCCTGCCGCGCCGCCAGCGTGTACCAGCCCTGGGCCCGTGCCCGGTCCAGCGGCGCGACTTTGCCGCTCTCGAACATCCGGCCCAGGTGGAAGCGGCCGTCGGCATCGCCCGGGTCGGCAACCGCGAGCCAGCGCTGCGGGTCACGCCGGCGCTCCGCGCGGCCGCTGCGCACCGGCGCCGGCGCGCCCCGCCCGTGCCCGCGTCGGTCCAGCGCCTCCAGCGCCCATGCCGCGCCCGGGTGGTCCTGAGCCGCCGCCTTGCGGTACCAGTGCAGGGCCTGCGTCAGGTCCTGGGCGACGCCGCGACCCAGGGCATGGCGGTCGGCCAGGTCGTTCTGGGCCGCCGCCAGGTCCTGTTCCGCGGCCCGCCGCAGCCAGACCACCGCCAGCGCAGGGTCGGGCGCGGTGCCGCGGCCAACGTCGATGGCCTGCGAAAGCGCGAACTGCGCCTCGGCAAGCCCCAGCTCGGCCGCCCGGGCCAGCCGGGCATGGGCCAGCTGGGGCTGCGCGGCGTCCAGCATCAGGCCCAGCCGGTACAGCGCCTTCAGGTGCCCCTGTTCCGCGGCCTGCGTGAACAGGGCATAGGCCGCCTCGTCGTCACGCGCCAAGCCCGAGCCGCTGGCGTACTGCATCGCCAGCATGTACTGCGCGGCGGCCAGTCCCTTCTCGGCCGCCTTCGACAGCCAGCCCACGGCCTCGCGCAGGTCCTGCTTCACACCCGCGCCGTTGGCGTACATCAGCCCGAGCTCGTACTGCGACTCGCGCACGCCCATGCGCGCCGAGTTCAGCACTTCGCGCAACTTGCGCCTGGCGGTCGAGCCCGCCTTGGCGGCCATCGGCGGAACGGCTTGCGGGGCGATGACCACGTTACGGCTCGCGTATCGCCTCGTTGAGGCCCTTGGTCAGTGGCCAGGCCAGGTAGGAGATGACCGATCGCTGCCCGACGGCGATCTCGACGCTCAGCGTCATGCCCGGCAGCAGCACGGCGCCGGGCTTCATCTGCCGCAGCTGCGTCTCTTTCAGGGCGATGCGGCTGGCGTAGTAGGAATCGCCCTCGGCCCGGGGCGCCGTCTCGCGCCGGAACGAGTCCTGGCTGAGCGTTCGCACGGTGGCCGCCAGCGTGCCGTGGCGCTGGAACGGGAAGGCGTCGATCTTCACCTGCGCCGCGTGCCCGACCCTGATGTTGCCGACGTCGGCCGCGTCGATCTGCACCTCGGCCTCCAGCGGCACCCCCAGCGGCACGAGCGTGAAGAAGGTCTCGGCTTCGCGCACCACCGAGCCGGGGGAGAGCTTGGCGATGTCGAGCACGACGCCGTCGATCGGCGAGACCAGGGTCAGCAGTTCCTGGCGGCGCTCGGCCTTTTGCAGCTGCTCGCGGATCGAGTCGCGCGAACGCGTGATGGCCAGCAGGTCTTCCATGGTCTTCTGCCGCCAACCCTTCTCGAAGGCCGTCCGTTCCGCCTCGAAGGCCGCCAGCTCGCGCCGCAGTTCCTTCTCGCGGCTGGCCGCCTGGCCCAGTTCGCGCGCCACTTCCTTGGTGCGCTGCTGGGCCTCGAGCAGCTGGATCGGCGCGGCGTACTTCTGCGCCACCATGCGTTCCTGCATCGCCTCCATCTGCCGCAGCGAGTTCAGGCGCGATGCCGTGTCCTTCTGGTCCTCGAGATTGCTGGCGAGCGCGGCGCGCAGTTTGGCCGCGGTCTGCGCCATCTTGTCTTCCTGCGCCCGGTAGTTCGCGCGGCGCTCGCTCAGCAGGTCGGCCTGCAGCTGGCCGTCGCCCTTCGCGCTGGCACCCGCCACCGGGCCGCCACCGGCCAGTTCCTGCTGCAGCCCGGCGATCTGCGTTTCCAGGCTCGCCAGCATGGTTCGCATCTGCGACTGGTCGGCCTGCGCGAACGTCGGGTCCAGCATCGCCAGCCGCTCGCCCTTGCGCACGATCTGGCCGATCTTGACGTCGACCTTCTGGATGACCGAGGTCTCCAGAGGCTGCACGACGACGTTCGGCAAGGGCGTGACGAGGCGACCGCGCGCGGTGACCACCTGGTCGACCTTGGCCAGCGAAGCCCAGGCGCCGAAGGCGACGAGGCCGGCGACGAGCACGTGCAGCGTGCCGCGCGCATAGGGCGGCAGCGGGCTGCGCTCGATCTCGTCGGCGTCAGGCAGGTACTCGACGATGGGCCTGGCCGCAGCGGCCGGGCGCGGCAGGAAGGGGAGCCACCGCCTCACAGGTGGCTGGTCTGCTGATGCCATAGCTGCTGGTAGGTCTCGCAACGGGAGAGCAGTTCGTGGTGCTTGCCGCTGTCCACCAGCCGGCCCTGCTGCATGACCAGGATGGCGTGCGCGTTGACCAGCGTTGACAGGCGGTGCGAGATCATGATCACCGTCCGGCCGACGGCGATGCGCGCCAGGTTGGCGATGAAGATCGCCTCGCTTTCCGGGTCGAGTGCGCTGGCCGCCTCGTCCAGGATCAGGATGCGCGGCCGCGTCAGCAGCGAGCGCGCGATCGACAGGCGCTGCTTCTGGCCACCCGAGAGGTTGGACGCGTTCTCCTCGAGCACCGTGTTGTAGCCCTGCGGCAGGCGCTCGATGAACTCGGCCGCACCGGCGGCGTCGGCGGCGGCGACGATCTCCTCGAAGGTGGCCTCGGGGCGGGCGGCGGAGATGTTGTCGCGCACCGTGCCGCGGAAGAGGAAGTTCTCCTGCAGCACGACGCCCATCTGGCGCCGCAGATGCGCCAGCTCGATCTCGCGCGCGTCGGTGCCGTCGAAGCGCACGACGCCCTGTTCGACGCCATACAGGCCCTGGATGAGCTTGGTCAGCGTGGTCTTGCCCGAGCCGCTGCGGCCGACGATGCCCACCACGGCGCCGGCCGGGATCGTGAAGCTGGCGCCGTCCAGCGCCGTCGCGCTCGCGCCGGGGTAGCGGAACCTGACGTCGTCGAAGGTGATCGCCCCCGCCAGCATCGGGCGCAGGCTGCCGTGCCCGGCCTGGTCTTCCGAAGGGCGGTTCATGACCTCGCCGAGCATGCGGACCGACAGCGCCGTTTCCTGGTATTCGTTGATGAGGCCGACGATGGCGATGAGCGGCGAGACGACGCGGCCGGACAGCATCTGGAAACCGATCAGTGCGCCCACCGTGAGCGTCTGGTCGAACACGTCCTGCGCGCCGACGACGATCAGCACCACGGGCAGCAGCTTGCCCAGGAAGTCGGTGATGGCGCGCCCCGTGATGCCGATCTTGCCGACGCGGTAGTGCATGTTGATGGCCTGCGCCGAGCGCTGGTCCCACAGGCGGCGCTGTGCGGGTTCGATCGCCAGGGCCTTCACCGTGCGCATGCCGTGGATGGTCTCGACCATCATCGACTGCCGCTCGCCCTCGGCGCTGTAGAGGTCGTTCAGGCGCCGGTTGAAGCTGGGAACCATCATCGCGACGACACCGCAGATGAGGGCCGTGAAGGCCAGCGTGATCAGGGCCAGCTTGATCGAGTACGAGAACAGGATGGGCACGAAGATGAACAGCGAGGTCACGTCCAGTGCCGAGGCGAACATGCGGCCGGTGAGGAAGGCGCGTATCTTCTCGACCTGCTGCATGTGGCGGGTGATGACGCCGGCGGTGGTGGTCTCGAAATACGAGATCGGCAGCGAGAGCAACTGCGCGAAGGTGCGTCGCGTCAGCCGCATGTCGATCTTGTTGCTGGCCGCCAGCGTGATGATCTGGCGCAGGAAGCCGAGCAGCGACTCGAAGGCCAGCGCGATGACGATGCCGATGCCCAGCGCCCACAGCGTGGCGATGCTCTGGTGGACCAGCACCTTGTCGATGACGAGCTGGAAAAAGATGGGCGAGGCCAGCGCCAGGAAGTGCATCGCCATGGCGGCCAGCGCGATGTCGCGCAGCGCGGCGCGCTGCCTGAGGATCTCGGGCATGAACCAGCTGAAGCCGAACCTGCGCGCCGGCTGCACGAATTCGTTGAGCCGCTTGAGCAGCAGCACGTCGCCGTGCCAGAGCTTGCAGAAGGCGTCGCGGCCCAGCTGCAGCACCTCGTCGGGCGTGTCGGCCAGGGGGTTGAGCACGGCCACCAGCCCCGGCGTGCCGCGCGTGGCGCCGACGACGATGATGCTGGTGCCGTCGGCGAGGCGGGCGATCAAGGGGAACACGCCTTCCTGTGCCAGCAGCGCGTCCCAGCCGAGCTTGTCGAACTTCGCCTTCAGGCCGATCTCGCCCGCGATGCGCAGGACCGTGGCCATGCCGGGCTCCTCCGGCGGCAGCGCGTAGTCCTCGATCAGCCGGTCAGGGTAGATCGCCAGCCGGTGATGCTGGGCGACGGCGGCCAGGCACTGGATGGTGGAATGGGGGAACGGCGCGGGCATGCTGGACAGGGTGACGGGACGACACCGATTCGAGCACCGGACGC
>CAIWPS010000373.1 GCA_903914615.1 uncultured beta proteobacterium
CCTGGTGGCACTGGCCTGGTGCGAAGAGGCGCAGGCGCTGCAACTGCGCGCGGCGCTGCGCCCGCTGTTCGGCGAATTTGCCTTCGCCGCCTGCGTCCCCTTCGGCCGTGAACGCGGTGGCGTGCTCTTCCGCGCCGCCGCGGCGGCGCCCGCGGATGCGGCGCTGGTCGCGCGCGTGGCGGCACTCTTCGACCTCGAAGGCACGCATGCGCTGCATTACGCCGACGCGCGCCGCGGCCAGCGCCGCAGCCTGCGCATGGCCCGGCGGGGTGGCGATCAGCAGTTGCAGGCCTTCCTGCTGGCCGGCGACACGCGCGCCGAGGCCTGGATCGCACCCCTGCTGCAGCAGCAGCTGCCGGCGCAGGGCTACGGCCGTGCGCTGCTGGCGCCCGGGGCCGTGCCGCCCGGCCCGGTGCCGGTGCGCACACGCCAGGTCTGCAGCTGCTTCGACGTCAGCGAGGCACGCATCCGCCAGGCGCTGGCCGGCTGCAGCGGCAGCGCCGAAGAGCGCCTGGCCGGCCTGCAGGGCGCGCTGCGCTGCGGCACGCAATGCGGCAGCTGCCTGCCGGCGTTGCGCGGGTTCGTCGCGGCAGCGCCGCTGGCGGCCTGAGATCCGCGGAACCCCTGCGATGCCCGACGGCTTGGCATGCCCGGGCATCGCACCCCCCAAGGTGTCATGGCCTTGGGCCCGGAACTTGCGAACTCCGGCCCGGGAGACACAAGCGTTCATGAGCATCGCCGCCTACCTCAAAGACATCGGACGCGGCGCGTCCGGCGCACGCGCGCTCTCGGCCGCGGCGGCGCACGCGTTGATGGCCACCGTGCTCGACGGCCGCACCGCAGGCGCCGAGACCGGCGCCTTCCTGATGGCCATGCGCATGAAGGGCGAGACGCTGGACGAGCTGGTTGGCTTCCTCGACGCCGTGCACGAGCGCTGCCTGCCGGTGCCGAGCAGCAAGCCCGTGGTGCTGATCCCGTCCTACAACGGCTCGCGCAAGCTGCCCAACCTGACGCCGCTGCTGGCGCTGTGGCTGGCGCGCGAAGGCATCCATGTGCTGGTGCACGGTCCTCTGGCCGAGCCCACGCGCGTGACCAGTGCAGCCATCCTGCACGACCTCGGCGTTCCACCCATCCTGCACCCCCAGGACATCGCGCGCGCCTGGTCGCGCCGCGAGCCGGCCTTCGTGCCCACCGGCGTGCTGTGCCCGCCGCTGCAGGTGCTGCTGGACCTGCGCCGCGTCATCGGCCTGCGCGGCCCCGGCCACACCGTGGCCAAGATGATGAACCCGGTCACCGGGGCGCCGGCGCTGCGCCTGGTCAACCACACCCACCCCGAGTTCGGCGCACTGATGAGCGCGTGGGCGCAGCGCGAAGGCATCGACGCCATGCTGCTGCGCGGCACCGAGGGCGAACCCGTGGCCGACCCGCGCCGCCTGCCTCGCATCGACACCTGGCTGGGCGGGGCGCTGCGGCCCGAACTCTGCGCCGCCGCGCAGGAAGGCGTGCTCACCGAACTGCCGCTGCTGCCCCGCGATACCGACGCCGCCCACACCGCCGTCTACCTGCAGGAAGTGCTCAGCGGCATGCGCCCGGCACCGGCGCCGCTGGTGCGGCAGGCAGCGCTGGTCACCGCCGCGGTGGCGGTGCTGCAGGCCCGCTCGGCGGCGCTGGAATTGAGCGCATGAAGGCCGCGCCCTGGTGCGCCCTGGTCGGCGCCGGCCCCGGCGACCCCGAGCTGCTGACGCTGAAGGCGCTGCGCACGATGCGCCGCGCCTCGCTGCTGCTGGTCGACGACCTCGTCTCCGACGCCGTGCTCGCGCTGGCCTTGCGCGGCCGCCGCAAGCCGCCGCGCGTCGTCCACGTCGGCAAGCGCGGCGGCTGCCTCAGCACCCCGCAGGCCTTCATTGAACGCCTGATGGTCAGCGCCGCGATCGCCGGCGAGCGCGTGGTGCGCCTGAAGGGCGGCGACCCTGGCGTCTTCGGTCGCGGCGGCGAGGAGGCCGCGGCCTTGCGGCAACACGGCATCACGGTCGAGATCGTCAACGGCATCACCTCGGGCCTGGCCGCGGCGAACGCGCTGGGCGTGCCGTGGACGCACCGCGAGCATGCGCAGGGCGTGATCCTGGTCACCGCCCACACCCGCGAAGGCGGGCACGGGCCGGACTGGGCGGTGCTCGGTGCCGCAGCGGCGCAGGGGCTGACACTGGTCGTCTACATGGGCATGGCGCGGCTGGAGGCGCTGCAGCGCGGGCTGGCCGCTGCGCTGCCGCCGCAGACGCCCGCAGCCGTGGTCCAGCATGCCGGGCTGGCGCAGGAAAGGCTGTGCCTGAGCACCCTGGGCTGCCTGGCGGCCGACGCGCGTGCCCAGGGTCTGGGCAGCCCGGCCATCGTGCTCATCGGCAATGTGCTGAAGGCACGTGAGGCGATGTCCGCGGCGCCTTCGGCGCAGGCCGTGCCCGCCCTGCGCACGGCCTGAAACCGGGCCCGGCGGGTCGGCGCCACGGAGCGCTTGCCCCGGAGCGCCGGCAGCGGTCTATAATCGCGGGCTTTGCTGGCAAACCAGCGCCAACCATGGCCCGCACCGGCCGCCACCGCACCCGTGGCACAAGGTCAGCGGGCAGGCTTGAAGCGCAACTTCTTCGGGATTCCTGAGCACATGACCACCATCCGCGTCAAAGAGAACGAGCCGTTCGACGTTGCCCTGCGCCGCTTCAAGCGCACCATCGAGAAGATCGGCCTGCTCACCGAGCTGCGTGCGCGCGAGTTCTACGAGAAGCCCACCGCCGAGCGCAAGCGCAAGAAGGCGGCCGCCGTGAAGCGCCACTTCAAGCGCGTGCGCAGCATGCAGCTGCCCAAGAAGCTCTACTAGGCCTTATCGCCTGCCGACCCTGCAAGCCCGAGCGGGAAGCCGCTGCGGGCTTGTTGTCTTTCTGGAGTGCTCCCTTGACCACGCTCAAAGACCGCATCACCGAAGACATGAAGGCCGCCATGCGCGCCCGGGACGCCGACCGCCTGGGCACCATCCGCATGCTGCTGGCCGCCTGCAAGCAGCGCGAGGTGGACGAGCGCATCGTGCTCGACGACGCCGCGGTGGTGGGCATCGTCGACAAGCTCATCAAGCAGCGCAAGGACTCGATCACCGCCTTCGAGCAGGGCGGCCGCGCCGACCTGGTGGCCAAGGAAAGCGCCGAGGTGCTGGTGCTGCAGGCCTACCTGCCGCAGCGCCTGTCGGCCGAGCAGATCACCGCCGCCGTGGCGGCACTGGTCGCCGAACTCGGCGCCGCCGGCCCCGGCGACATGGGCCGCGTGATGGCCGCAGCCAGGGCGCGCCTGGCGGGCCAGGCCGAGATGGGCCTGGTCTCCGCCGCCGTCAAGCAGGCTCTGGCAAAGTAGCGCCATGAACACGCCCCTGCCCCTGCGCCAGCTCAGCGCCGACGTCTGCGTCGCCCCGCAATTGCAGCCCGAAGCGATGGCCGAGGCCGCGCGCGCGGGCTTTCGCAGCGTCATCAACAACCGCCCCGACTTCGAGCACGGCCCCGACCAGCCGACGAGCGCGCAGCTCGAAGCGGCCGCCCGCACCGCCGGCCTCGAATACCGCCACCTGCCGGTCGATGGCGGCTACCAGTCGCCTGCCGAGATCGCCGCCTTTGCCCAGCTGCTGCGCGAACTGCCGCGGCCTCTGCTGGCCTTCTGCCGCTCGGGCGCGCGTTCGACGCGGCTGTTCATGGCTGCCAGCCAGGCCGACGCCGGCTGAAGGCACGCGACTGCGGGTATGCCCGGGGCCGCGCAGCCCCTGGATTCGAGCTCCGCAGCCTTGCATTCGCCTACAGTCTCGGCGCCGCGCGCGCAGTGTCGCTGCGCCGAGAAAAGGAGACGCGGGTGACGGCCTTGCTGCAGCTTTCGAAGTGGATAGATGCCTTCACGGAACGCGTCGGACGCGCGGTGTCGTGGCTCATCCTTGCCGCGGTGCTCATCAGCGCCCTCAACGCCATCGTGCGCAAGGCCTTCAACGCCAGTTCCAACGCTTTCCTGGAGATCCAGTGGTACCTGTTCGCGGCCGTCTTCCTGCTGGCCGCCGGCTACACCCTGCTGCGCCAGGAGCACGTGCGCATCGACGTCGTGCTGGGCCGCTTCTCCAAGCGCACGCAGATCACCGTCGAGGCGGTGTGCCTGTTGGCGTTCCTCCTGCCCTTCGGCGTCACCGTCATCGACCTCGTCTGGCCGCTCGTGATCAAGGCCTACCGAACGGGTGAGATGTCGTCCAACGCCGGCGGTCTCATCCGCTGGCCGGTCTTTGCGCTGGTGCCGGCGGGCTTCGCACTCCTGCTCCTGCAGGGCCTGTCGGAATTCATCAAGCGCATCGGGTTCCTGGCGGGTCGCGCCGAAGACCCGACGAAGAAGAAGCAGGCCAGGTCGGCCGAGGAGGAACTCGCCGACGCCATCCGCGCCAAGGCCGAGGCCCAGGGCCCGGGAGGCGCCGCGACATGATCGAATTCCTCTCCGCCTACATGGCGCCGATCATGTTCCTGGGCCTGATCTGCTTCCTGCTCATCGGCTTCTCGGTCTCCTTCTCGCTGGCGGCCTGCGGCCTGTTCTTCGGCTTCATCGGCATTGAGCTCGGACTGCTGCCAGCCACGCTGATGCAGGCCCTGCCGCTGCGCATCTTCGGCATCATGCAGAACGACACGCTGCTGGCGATTCCCTTCTTCACCTTCATGGGGCTGATCCTGGAACGCTCGGGCATGGCCGAGGACTTGCTGGACACCATCGGCCAGCTCTTCGGGCCGGTGCGCGGCGGCCTGGCCTACGCCGTGATCCTGGTCGGCGCCATGCTCGCGGCCACCACCGGGGTGGTTGCTGCGTCGGTGATCTCGATGGGCCTGATCTCGCTGCCGATCATGCTGCGCAGCGGCTACGACCGGCGGGTCGCCAGCGGCGTCATTGCCGCCTCGGGCACGCTGGCGCAGATCATCCCGCCTTCGCTGGTGCTCATCATCATGGCCGACCAGCTCGGCCAGAGCGTGGGCGACCTCTACAAGGGCGCCTTCGTGCCCGGCTTCGTGCTCACCGGCCTGTACGTGGGCTTCGTGCTGGCGGTGAGCCTGGTGCGGCCGAAATGGGTGCCGGCGTTGCCGGCCGAGGCGAGGTCGATCCGGGAGCCCGACGGCAGGTCGGGCCTGGCCTCGCTGGGCTTGCTCTTCGTCGCTTCGGTGGCGCTGGCGGTGCTGTTCGCCAGGTCGCGCCCGGCCAACACGCCCACCGACGAGCTCATCGTCGTCAGCATGTGCGTCGGCGTCGGCGCCGCCTTCGCGCTGTCGGTCGTCAACAAGGTGTTCAGGCTCGGGCTGCTGTCGCGCATGGCCGAACGCGTGACCTTCGTGCTGATCCCGCCGCTGGCGCTGATCTTCCTCGTGCTCGGCACCATCTTCCTGGGCATTGCCACGCCCACCGAGGGCGGCGCGATGGGCGCCGTCGGTGCGCTGGTGATGGCGGTGGCGCGCAGGCGACTGGACGGCAAGCTGCTGCGCCAGGCCATGGACTCGACGATGAAGCTGTCCTGCTTCGTCGTCTTCATCCTGCTCGGCTCGACGGTGTTCAGCCTGTCCTTCCAGGGCGTCGACGGCCCGAAGTGGGTCGAGCACCTGCTCAGCGGCCTGCCCGGCGGCCAGCTGGGCTTCCTCATCGTCGTCAACATCCTGGTCTTCGTCCTCGCCTTCTTCCTCGACTTCTTCGAGCTCAGCTTCATCGTCATCCCGCTCATCGGGCCGGTGGCGATCAAGCTCGGCATCGACCCGGTCTGGTTCGGCGTGCTGCTGGCGGTGAACATGCAGACCTCGTTCATGCACCCGCCCTTCGGCTTCGCGCTCTTCTACCTGCGCAGCGTCGCGCCGGCCGAGGACTACAAGGACCGCCTCAGCGGCCGCCTCATCCCGAAGGTCACCACCGGCCAGATCTACTGGGGCGCGGTGCCCTTCGTGCTCATCCAGATCCTGATGGTCGGGCTCATCATCGCCTTCCCGGGCATCGTCTCGCGCGACCTCGGCAAGGCCGACGCCGGCAACATCAACGAGCTGCAGCTCGAGGTCGACCAGGCACAGAGAGATGCCGCCAAGCCCGAGCCGACGATGCCCGGCGCCGAGGACAAGAAGAAGGACGAGCCCGAGGACCCGATGGCCGCCATCCTGCGCGCCAACGAGCAGGACAAGCAGAAGAAGCCTTGAGCGCAGCAAGCCCCGCCGCCGGCGCGCAGCCTGCCGTGCTGCGCCTGCTGCGCGCCGCGGGCACGGCCGCGATGCCGCTGGCGCTGGCCATCGCGCTGCTGCTGTTCGCGCAATGGCCGCTGCGCGACGCCGTCGGCGCGGGCTCGACCCAGGCCAACGACCTGGCGCAGTGGCTGTTCGCGCTGTACGTCGCGGTGGCGGTGGTGCATGCACAGCACCGTGGTGCGCACCTCGTCGCACGACCCGACCTGGGCGCCAGCGGCAGCGCCGCAGCGCAGCGCTGGCGACGCATCGGCGGCGCGCTGTGCCTGCTGCCGTGGGCGCTGTACCTGCTGGCCACCGCCACGCCGATGGCCTGGCGCTCGCTGCGCGCCGCCGAGAGCTTTCCCGAGACCTACAACCCGGGCTACTTCATGGTCAAGCTCGCGCTGTGGCTGCTGGCTCTGCTGCTGGCGCTGCAGGCCGTGGCCGAGCTGGCCGGCGCCTGGCGCCGGCCGCCGCACTGAAACGCAGGCCGCTGCCGTGGGCTGGATCGGCCTTGCCCTGCTGCTGCTGTCGCTGGCCCTGATGCTGGGCAGCGGCTGGCCGACCTACGCCGTGCTGCTGGGGGTCAGCGCCCTGGGCGCCGCGCTGGGCCTGGCGGTGGGCGCCTTCGACGCCGCGGTGCTGGGCAGCCTGCCGGCGCGCGTGCTGGGGCTGCTCGAGCACGACCTGCTTCAGGCGCTGGCGCTGTATGCGCTGGTGGGCGCGCTGCTCAACCAACTGGCGCTCGGCGGCACCTTGTATGCGGGCCTGCAGCGGCTGCTCGGCGGCATGGCGCCGCGCGCCGCGCCCGAACTGGCCGGCCTGGCGCTGGGCACGCTGCTGGCGCCGATGAACGGCTCGGTCGGCGCCAGCCTGCTGGCACTGGCGCGCAGCGCCGACGCGCAGTGGGCCGCGCAGGGCCTGGCACCGGCACGGCGTGCGGCGGGCATCGCGCTGGCCAGCACCCTGGGCGTCATCGTGCCGCCTTCGCTCGTCCTGCTGCTGCTGGGCGACGCCATGATGCGTGCCCACACCGAAGGGCTCAACATTGCACGCCAGCGCGCACTGCCGCTGGCCACGGCCGACATCCGCATCGTCAATACGCAGGACGTGCTGCAGGCCGCACTGGTGCCCGGCGCGCTGCTGCTTCTGGGCTGGCTGGCCATCACGCTGTGGCGCACGCGCAAGCGGCCGCCCGGCCCGGCACCGCGCGACGCCTGGGCGGCGGGGCAGCGCTGGACGCTGGTCCTGGTGCCGTCATTGATCTCGGCCCTGCTGGTGCTGGTGGCGCTGGGCCGCGTGCGCGCCGTCGAGGCCGCGGCCACGGCCGCGCTGGCGCTGCTGGCCTGGGGCGTGGTGTCGCGGCGCCTGGGCTGGCGCCTGCTCTGGCGCGTCCTCGACGATGCGATGGCGCTCACCGGTGCGCTGTTCGCGCTGCTGCTGGCCGCCACCAGCCTGACGCTGCTGCTGCGTGCCTACGGCAGCGACGCGCTGGTCGGCGAGGCCATGCTGGCGCTGCAGGGCCACCCGGGTGCGGCGCTGGCCATGGTGATGGCGGTCATGCTGGGCTGTGCCTTCGTGCTCGACGCCTTCGAACTCATCTTTCTCGTCGTCCCCGTGGTGATGCCGCCGCTGCTGGCACAGGTCGGCGACGCCGCCTGGGTGGCGGCGCTGGTGCTGCTGGTGCTGCAGGCGGGCTTCCTGCTGCCGCCCTTCGGCTACGCCGTGGTGCTGGCGCGCGCCCAGGTGCTGCCACGGCCGTCGCTGCGGCCGCTGGTGCTGGCCCTGCTGCCCTACCTGGCCTGGTGCGCCGTGGTCGCCGGCGTGGTGGTCGGGTGGCCGCAATGCACGCGGTGGTTGCGCAGCGCCCCTGCCACGGTGCCGGCGGCCGTGAACAGCGAGCAGGAAGTCGAGCGGCTGATGCGCGAGATGTCGCAGCCGCGGCCCTGAAAGCGGACGGGCCCCGCAGTGCGGGGCCCGTCACGGCAAGCGCCTGAAGCCGCTACAGCTTCTGGGCCTGCATGAAGTCGTCGAAGCCGGCCTCGGTGAAGCGGAACCACAGGTTCTGGTCGCGGCGGAAGACGGCATAGTCCTCGTACACCTTCTTCCACGCCGGGTTGCTGGCCGAGAGCTCGCCGTACAGCGCCATCGCCTCCTTGAAGGCCGCGTCCATCATTTCCTTCGGGAAACGGAACAGCTTGGTGCCGCTGGCCACCAGGCGCTTGAGGGCCGCCGGATTGCGGGCGTCGTACCGGGCCTGCATCTCGACGTGTGCGTGCGATGCGGCGGTCTCGACGATGGCCTTGTACTCCGCCGACAGCGCGTTGTAGGCCTTGTCGTTGACGAAGAAGTCCAGCTGCGGGCCGCCTTCCCACCAGCCCGGGTAGGCGTAATACGGGGCCACCTTGTTCAGGCCCAGCTTCTCGTCGTCGTACGGGCCGACCCATTCGGCGGCATCGATGGTGCCTTTCTCCAGGGCCTGGTAGATCTCGCCGCCGGGAATGTTCTGCGCCACCGCGCCGATGCGCTCGATGACCTTGCCGCCGAATCCGCCGATGCGGAACTTCAGACCCTTCATGTCGGCCAGCGACTTGACCTCCTTGCGGAAGAAGCCGCCCATCTGCGCGCCGGTGTTGCCGCCGGGGAAATTGATGATGTTGTAGCCCTTGTAGAACTCGCGCATCAGCTTCAGGCCGTTGCCTTCGTACATCCACGCCGACATCTGGCGCGAATTCAGGCCGAAGGGAATCGCGCAGCCGATGGCGAAGGTGGGGTCCTTGCCAAAGAAGTAGTAGGGCGCGGTGTGCGCGATTTCCACCGTGGCCGCCTGCACGCCGTCGACGACGCCGAAGGCCGGCATCAGCTCACCGGCCGCATGGACGCTGATCTGGAACTTGCCGCCGGTCATCTCGCCGACCTTCTTCGCAAACACTTCGGAAGCGCCGAAGATGGTGTCCAGCGACTTCGGGAAGCTCGAAGCCAGGCGCCACCGCAAGGCCGCCTGGGCATGCACGACGGCCGGCGCGACGCCGGCTGCGAGCACGCCGGCCAGACCGGCGCCGTGGACGAATGAACGACGTTCCATGAGGATCTCCTGAAGACTTGCGAGGATGGTGAAGAACGGTTAAGGCCCAAAATTCTAGGAGGCGCCTCGCGGCACGCCCGGGCGGGTTTACCCCTTCGGTGTTAGCCCGCGCCGGCCTGCAATCAGGCGCGCACCACCGTGACGCTGCAGTTGGCCTGCGCCACCACCTGCGAGCTGACGCTGCCCAGGTAGCGCCGCAAAGCCGAGTTGCCGCGCGCGCCCATCACGATGTGGTCGACCTGGTTGCGCTCGGCGAAGTCGACGATGGCCGCCGCCGCATCGGGGGCTTCCAGCACGTGGAAGGTGAGCCTGCCGTCGTCCAGGTTCAGCGCCTTGCTGATCGGCCGTGCCCAGTGCTTCAGCCCCACCAGCTGCTTGACGTGCACCACCTGCCCGGCCTTGTCCACCCGCTCGTCCATGCCGATGCGCGCGGTGCGCATGACGCTGACGCAGGCCAGACGCGCGCCGGGCTCGGTGAGCACGATGCGGCGCACCGTCTCCTGCAGCTGTGCCAGCAGCTCGGGCGCGGCGTTCTCGACGTCCACCGCCGCCATCACGATGGGGCTCTTCATGACCTGGCTGCTGACGCCCAGCACCGGGGCCCGGCGCGGCTCGGCACCGACGGCGAAGAACCAGCGCTTGAAGCGCCGCACCAGGCCGCTGGTGTGCAGGCGTTCGGCACGCGCCGTCAGCAGCACCTGCGAAGGGTCCTGCAGCGCCAGCGCCAGCTGCGCCGCGCTCTGGAAGCGGCGCTGGGGCTGCACCTCCAGGCATTTCAGGATCACCTCCTGCAGCCAGGGCGGGCAGTCGGCGCGCAGGGCACGCGGCGGCACCGGGTCGACGTAGAGCCGGCGGCGCAGGCCGCGCACGGTCTCGGGGGCGCCGAAGGGGCGCTCGCCGGTGGTGAAGTGGTAGAGCATGACGCCCAGCGCGAAGAGGTCCGAGCGCGGGTCGCTGCGCACGAACTGCACCTGCTCGGGCGACATGTAGGGCCCGGTGCCCATCGGCAGCGAGAATTCCTCGTCCAGCAGGTCGGGCAGGCGCTCGTGGTGCGAGAGGCCGAAGTCCACCATCACCGCGGTGCCGTCGGGCCGCAGCACGACGTTGCTGGGCTTGACGTCCAGGTGCACGAGGTGCTGGCGGTGCAGCTCGTGCAAGGCACTGGCCACGCGCGCGCCGATCTCGGTGACCTCGTCGATGGCCAGTGGCGCCTCGTCCAGCCGCGGCCGCAGCGAAGGGCCCTCGATGCGCTCCATCACCAGGTAGGGGTGGCGCGAGAAGTCGCCGCGGGCGACATACCGCGGCACGTGCGGGCCGTGCAGCCGCGGCAGGATCATCTGCTCGACCTCGAAGCCGACGATGGAGGCCGGGTCCTGGCCGCCCTTCACGCGCGGCACCTTCATGATCAGGGGCAGGCCCTGCAGATCGGGCCGCGGCGCCACCGCGACGACCTGCCACAGGTGCGCCATGCCGCCGGTGTGCAGCTTCTTCTCGAGGCGCCAGCCGTCGACGACGGCGCCGGGCACGAGCGGCGTCGACGGCGCCGGCGGTGTCGCCGCAGCGTCCTCAGCGCCCATCCAGCAGCCGCGCCGCCAGCGAGGGCGGCAGCTTCGCGGCGAGGATCTTGTCGCCCGCCGCCTCGGCGTCGTAGGGCACGCGCCACCAGGTCAGCTCGCCGCGGTCCTCGTCGTAGACGGCGTAGCAGGCGGCCGGGTTGCCGTCGCGCGGCTGGCCGACCGAGCCGGGGATGGCCAGCCAGCGCCGCGGCGCCAGCAGCGGGATGGGGTCGCCGGGCACCGGCACGAACTCGCCCGCCTTGCCCAGGGCGGACAGGTGGTACAGCGCCGGCTCGTGCATGTGGCCGCAGAAGGTGATGCGCTGCGGCGTCGCGTGCAGGCTGCGCACGGCCTCGGCGCGGCCCTGCACGTAGTCCCAGCCCGCGGGCTGCCAGGCATTCGCGTGGACGAAGAGCAGCTCGCCGCTGCTCTGCGTCAGCGGCAGCGAGGCCAGGAAGTCCAGCTGCGCACCGTCGAGCTGCGCCCGCGTCCAGTCGACGACCTGGCGCGCGTCGATGCGCATCGAAGGCAGCGACCCGCGTGCCACCGCGGCGTCGTGGTTGCCCTGCACGGCCCAGGCGCCGGCGCGCACATGCTCGCGCACGAGGTCGACGACCCAGCCGGGGTCGGCGCCATAGCCGACGAGGTCGCCGAGGAAGGCGTAGCGGTCGGGCCGCTGCGCGGCGGCGTGGTCCAGCACCGCCTGCACGGCCTCGCGGTTGGCGTGCAGGTCGGTGATGACCGCGATTCGCATCGGCGGCGCCGGCCTAGGAGCCGGCCAGTTTCATGCGAGAGACCAGCAGCGAGCCCACCGTCTTGCTGCCCTGGGCGTAGGTGTCGGTGCCGATGGCGGCGATGTCCTTGAACATCTCGCGCAGGTTGCCGGCGATGGTGACCTCGTGCACCGGGTGCACGATGCGCCCGCCCTCGACCCAGAAGCCGGCGGCGCCGCGCGAGTAGTCGCCGGTGACGTAGTTGACGCCCTGCCCCATCAGCTCGGTGACGAAGAGGCCGCGGCCGAGCTTGGCGATCATCGCGTCCAGGCCGTCGCCGGGCTTCGTCAGGCGGCTCGTCATCGCCAGGTTCTGCGAGCCGCCGGCGTGCCCGGTGGTGCGCATGCCCAGCTTGCGCGCCGAGTAGCTCGACAGGAAGTAGCCCTGCACGACGCCGCCCTGCACGATGGCCCGCGGCTGCGTGCGCACGCCCTCGTCGTCGAAGGGCGCGCTGCCCTTGCCCTTGGGCAGGTGCGGGTCCTCGACGATGTCGATGTGCGGCGCCAGGACCTGCTGGCCCAGGCTGTCGACCAGGAAGCTGGTCTTGCGGTACAGCGAGCCGCCCGAGGTGGCCTGCACGAAGGCGCCCAGCAGCCCGGCGGCGACGGTGGACTCGAACAGCACCGGCATCTCGGCGGTGGCGACGCGGCGCGACTTCAGCCGCGCCAGCGCGCGCTCGGCGGCGTAGCGGCCCACGACCTCGGGCGCGGCGAGGTCGTAGGCATCGCGCATCGAGGTGTACCAGCCGTCGCGCTGCATGTCGCGGCCCTTGCCGGCGATGGGCGAGACCGACAGGTAGTGCCGCGAGCTGGCATAGCCGCCGCGGAAGCCGCGCGTGTTGCCGGCCCAGAAATGCGCCTGCTGCGCCGACACGCCGGCGCCTTCGGAATTGGTGATGCGGCGGTCGACGCGCAGCGCCGCGTCCTCGCAGCGGCGCGCCAGTTCGGCGGCGGCGGCGGCGTCGATGGTCCAGGGGTGGAAGAGGTCGAGGTCGCGCGCGGCTTCTTCGGGCCGCGCCAGGTCCTCGGCCTCGGGCAGGCCGGCGGCCGGGTCCTCGGCGGTGAAGCGGGCGATGTCGTAGGCCGCCTGCACCGTCTGCCGCAGCGCGGCGGCGGAGAAGTCGGACGTGCTGGCATTGCCGCGGCGCTGGCCGAGGTAGACGCTGACGCCCAGGCTCTTGTCGCGGTTGCGCTCGACGTTCTCGAGCTCGCCCTTGCGCACCGACACCGACAGGCCCACGCCTTCGGAGACTTCGGCGCCGGCGTCGCTGGCGCCGAGCTGGCGGGCCAGCGCCAGGGTGTCTTCGACGATCTGCTGGAACTGCTCCTGTCGGTAGGCAAAGCCCTGTTCGGCACGTTGGGAAGTCATCGGGGGGTGGTTGTCCAAAGTCGCCCTGCGCAGGGGGACACTTATGATACCGGCCCCCTCCCCACGGACTTGCAGCCCATGGCCAAGCGCGCCGCACCGCACCGCGGCATCGACATCCACTACGGCGAGGCCGCCGGCGAAGACGACGACGGCGAGCCGTCGCGGCCGAGCAAGACGCAGCTCAAGCAGAAGTCGCACGAGCTGCAGGCGCTGGGCGTGGCGATTTCGGAACTCTCCACCGAGCGGCTGGCCGCCATCGCCATGCCCGACAGCCTGCGCGAGGCGATCGAGCAGTTCCGCCGCACGCGTTCGCACGAAGGTCGGCGGCGCCAGATGCAGTACGTGGGCAAGCTCATGCGCGGCGCCGACGAGGACGCGCTGCGCGAGGCCGTGGCCGAGGCCACGGTCGGCACGGCACAGGCCACGCTGGCGCTGCACGAGGCCGAGCGCTGGCGCGCCGAGCTGATCGCCGACGACGAGGCCCTGACGCGCTGGCTGCACGACCACCCCGACACCGACACCCAGCAGCTGCGCAGCCTCGTGCGCGCGGCGCGGCGCGACGCCGCCGGCCTGGCGCCCGAGGCGCGCCAGCCGCGCAGCTTTCGCGAACTCTTCCTCTTCATCAAGCCGGTGCTGAACGCCCATGAGTGATTTCGACAAGGTGCGCATCGGCGTCGTCTCGGTCAGCGACCGCGCCAGCGCCGGCATCTACGAGGACAAGGGCATCCCGGCGCTGCAGGACTGGTTGCGCCGCGCGCTGCGCAACCCCGTCGAGTGGCAGCCGCGGCTGATCCCCGACGAGCAGGCGCAGATCAGCGCCGCGCTGGTCGAGCTGGTCGACGTCGCGCACTGCGACCTCGTGCTGACCACCGGCGGCACCGGCCCGGCGCTGCGCGACGTCACGCCCGAGGCGACGCTGGCGGTGGCGCACAAGGTGATGCCCGGCTTCGGCGAACAGATGCGGCAGATCTCGCTGGCCTTCGTGCCCACCGCCATCCTGTCGCGCCAGGAAGCGGTGGTCCGCGGCAAGACGCTGATCATCAACCTGCCGGGCCAGCCCAAGGCCATCGCCGAGACGCTGGAAGGCCTGCCTTCGCGCACGCCGCCCCTGCCCGGCATCTTCGCCGCCGTGCCCTACTGCATCGACCTCATCGGCGGGCCCTACCTGGAAACCGACGAGGCCGTCTGCAAGGCCTTCAGGCCCAAGTCCGCACTGCGGCCCAAGCCCATCGGCTAGGCATTCGAGCGGGACCGGCGACGAGGCTCAAGCGCCGGCGCAAGCTTCCGATAAGGGTGGGGAGCCCCTGCGCACCCATGCCCCACACCGCCCACCACCCGGTCCAGCTGCTGCCGACCGTCTCCATCGTCGAGCAGACGATGCGCCAGGCCCGCCGCGCCGTGGGCATGGCGCTGGCCGGCGCGGCTCTGATGACGGTGCTGCTGCTGACCGAGCGCCTGTGGTCGTCGCGTGCGCTGGAAGCCGCGGCCGAGCGCCACGCCGTGGCCAACCGGCTGACCGGCGAGGTGCGCCTGGCCGACCAGCAGGTCAAGCAGGCGGCCCAGATGGCCGTGATCACCGGCGACCGCAAGTGGGCCGAACGCTACGACAAGCTGCTGCCCGAGCTGCAGCAGTCCATCGAGCACGCCAGCCTGCTGGCGCCGCCGGAGGTGGCCAAGCGCTACCGCGAGAAGACCTTCGCCGCCGGCCTGGAGCTGGCGGGCATGCAGGAGAGCGCGCTGCGCGCGCTCGCGGGCGACACGCCCACCGCCGCCAAGGCCATCTTCGACAGCGAGCGCTACCAGTTGCAGAGCGACCTGCTGCGCTCCGCCACCGAGGAGCTCACCGCGTCGACGCTGGCGGCCACCGAGAACGAGGTGCGGCTGCTGCAGAGCCGCTCCTACGGCATCGCCTCGGGCATGCTGGTGATCATCCTGGGCACCGGGCTGATGCTGTGGCGGCGCCTGTCCAGCGGCCTGAACCGCTCGCGCAGCAGCCTGCTCGACGCCGAGGTGCGCATCCAGCGCCTGGCCGCCAGCGACCTGCTCACCGGCCTGGACAACCGCGCCGCGCTGCACGACGCCATGCACACGGCGATGAGCCGGGCGCGGCGCAGCGGCGGCGACCTGGCGGTGCTGATGGTCGACCTCGACCGCTTCAAGCCCGTCAACGACCGCCACGGCCACATGGTGGGCGACCTCGTGCTCAAGGAAGTGGCGCGGCGCCTCGGGCGCTGCCTGCGCCAGAGCGACCTGCGCGCGCGCTACGGCGGCGACGAATTCGTCATCGTCGTCGAGGAGCAGGAAGGCCCGGGCACGGCCCTGCAGGCCGCCGAACGCATCGTCGAGCGCCTGACCGAGCCGATGCGGTTCGGCGACCTGCTCGTCAACATCGGCGCTTCGGTGGGCATCGCGCGCTTCCCCGCCGACGGCGACGACGACGACCAGCTGCTGCGCAAGGCCGACTCGGCGCTGTACCGCGCCAAGCAGAGCGGCCGCGGCGGCGTCTGCCTGTACGACGCCGCGCTGGACGACGCGCTGGCCGAGCGCGACGCGCTGGAACAGGGCCTGCGCGTGGGCATCGCCGCGGGCGAGCTGGTGCCCTTCTACCAGCCCATCGTCGACCTCGAGCGGCGCTCGGTGCGTTCGCTGGAATTGCTGTGCCGCTGGCGCCACCCGCAGCAGGGCCTGCTCACGCCCGACAAGTTCATCGCCGTGGCCGAGGACAGCGGCCTCATCGGCCCGCTGACGCTGTCGCTGCTGCGCCAGGCCTGCAAGGACCTGGCGATGTTCCCCCGCCACTGGCGGCTGTCGATCAACGTCGCGCCGCAGCAGATCCAGAACGAGAACCTGGTCTCGCAGCTGCTGGCCGTCCTGAACGAATTCGGCGTGCCGCCGGCGCGGCTGGACGTCGAGCTGACCGAGAGCGCGCTGGTCAGCGACACCGCCTGCGCGCGCGAGGTCATCCTGGCCCTGAAGCAGGCCGGCATGACGGTGACGCTGGACGACTTCGGCACCGGCTACTCGAGCCTGGCCTATCTGGCGGAGATGACCTTCGACAAGATCAAGATCGACCGCAGCTTCGTGCGCACCCTGCACCAGCGGCCCGAGAGCGCGAAGATCGTCGACGCCGTGGTGGGCCTGTCGCGCAGCCTGGGCGTGGAGACGGTGGCCGAAGGCGTCGAGACCGAGGCCGACGCCGCCAAGCTCAGGGCCCTGGGCGTGAACCTGGCGCAGGGCTACCTCTTCGGCCGCCCCGCCGCGGCGCGCGACATCTTCGAGTTCAACCGCCAGCGCGAGGCTGCGCTGCACTGGGCGGAAGCGGTCTGAGCCGCTTCGGCGCGGCTACTTGACGAGCCGGTTCAGGCGCTCGGCGTCGAAGGCTTCGGTGGTCTGTGCGTCCTGCGGCACGCAGTCGCCTGCGGGCAGTTCGCGGGCGCGCGCCGAGAGCTTCTCGATCGCCTGCCACAGCAGCGCGATCTGGTGCTCGTGGCCCGAGGCATGGTCGATCAGCCCCTTCATGGCCTGCGACACCGGGTCGTCGCCCTGCGTCACGCCGTAGGCCGAAAAGCCCATCTTGGCCGCGGCGGCCTCGCGCGCGGCGTCGAGGTCGCGCTGGATGATGCGCGCCGGGTTGCCCACCGCGGTGGCCCCGGGCGGCACTTCCTTGACGACCACGGCGCTGGAGCCGATGCGCGCGCCGTCGCCCACCGTGAAGCCGCCCAGCACCTGCGAATTGGCGCCGACGATGACGCCTCGGCCCAGCGTCGGGTGGCGCTTGGCGCCCTTGGTGAGCGAGGTGCCGCCCAGCGTCACGCCCTGGTAGATGGTGCATTCGTCGCCGATCTCGGCGGTCTCGCCCACCACCACGCCCATGCCGTGGTCGATGAAGACGCGGTGGCCGATCTTCGCGCCGGGATGGATCTCGATGCCGGTCAGGAAGCGGGCGATGTGCGAGGTGAAGCGCGCCGCCCAGCGCCAGCCGTGGCGCCAGAACCAGTGGGCGCGGCGATGCAGCACCAGCGCGTGCAGGCCGGGGTAGCAGGTCAGCACCTCCCAGGTCCCGCGCGCCGCGGGGTCGCGCTCGAGGATGCAGGCGATGTCTTCGCGCAGGCGGTCGAACATCGGCCCAGTGTAGCGGCGGGCGGTCAGCCGCGCTGGCGCGGCGTGGACGCGGCGCGCGCGATGCCGCGCAGGATGTGCACTTCCTCGGTCGTGAGCTGGGCGCGGTTGAGCAATTGGCGCAGGCGCGGCAGCAGCTTCTTCGGCGCGGCGGGGTCGAGAAAGCCGATGTCCTGCAGCGTCTGCTGCCAGTGCGCCAGCAGGCCCGCCACCGCGGCGCCATCGGCCAGCCGCGCATCGGCGGTGCGCGGCTGCACGGCATAGCCGCCCAGCGCCTGGCGCCAGTCGTAGGCCAGGATCTGCACCGCCTGCGCCAGGTTGAGCGAGCCGTAGTCGGGGTGGGCGGGAATCGACAGGCAGGCGTGGCAGCGGTAGACGTCGTCGTTGGAAAGGCCCGTGCGCTCGGGCCCGAACACGAGGGCGACATGGTGGGCGCTGCCGGCCAGCCCGGCGAAGTGCGCTCGCGGCGCGAAGGTGGCGGGGCCGAAGTCGCGCGGCGTCATCGCCGTGGCGCAGGCCCAGGTGACGCCGGCCAGGGCCTCGTCGAGCGTGTCCACCACGCGCGCCCGGGCCAGCACCTCGGTGGCGCCGCTGGCCAGGGCCAGCGCTTCCTCGCGCTGCAGCATGTCGGCATGGCGCGGCTGCACCAGCACGAGGTCGGAAAAGCCCATCACCTTCATCGCCCGCGCCGCCGCGCCGACATTGCCGGCATGGCTGGGCTGCACGAGCACGAAGCGTGTCGGGTCGGCCGCAGCGGGCGCAGGGGTCATCGCCGGTAAAATGAAGGCATCCTGCGGTGATTGTCGCCGCGCCGTTCTTTCCCACCTCCGTCGCCACCCCACCCGCAGGCCGCCCATGTCGCAAGCGCTACACCCCATGCTCAACGTCGCCATCAAGGCGGCCCGGCTGGCAGGTTCGATCATCAACCGCGCGGCGCTGGACCTGGAGATCATCAAGGTCGGCAGCAAGGGGCCCAACGACTTCGTCTCCGAGGTCGACCGCGCCGCCGAGCAGGCCATCATCGGCACGCTGCTGGAGGCCTACCCCGGCCACGGCATCCTGGCCGAGGAATCCGGCCGCGAGCATGGCGCCCGCCACAGCGACTACGTCTGGATCATCGACCCGCTGGACGGCACCACCAACTTCCTGCACGGCTTCCCGGTCTACGCGGTGTCGATCGCGCTGGCCTACCGCGGCGTGGTGCAGCAGGCGGTGGTCTACGACCCCACGCGCAACGACCTCTACTTCGCCAGCAAGGGCCGCGGCGCCTTCCTCAACGACCGCCGGCTGCGCGTGTCCAAGCGCCTGCGCATCGCCGACGCGCTCATCGGCACCGGCTTCCCGTTCCGCAAGGGCGACAACTTCAAGCGCTACGTGAAGATGTTCGAGGAGGTGATGCAGAGCTGCGCCGGCCTGCGCCGTCCCGGCGCCGCGGCGCTGGACCTGTGCTACGTCGCGGCCGGCTGCTACGACGGCTTCTTCGAGACCGGCCTCAGCCCCTGGGACATCGCCGCGGGCTCGCTGATGATCACCGAGGCCGGCGGCCTCATCGGCAACTTCACCGGCGAGTCGGACTACCTGTACCAGCGCGAGGTCGTCGCCGGCAACCCGAAGGTCTACGGCCAGCTGGTGCAGATCCTGGCGCCCTACACGCGCGTCATCAGCGACGAGCACGCCGCCGCGCCGGCTGCGGCCGCGCCGGCGCCCGATGCCACACAGGCCTTCGTCGAAGGCGCGGCCGCCGCAGCCGCCACCGCACCCGTGAAGAAGGCACCGCTGCGCGTGCGCAAGGCCGCGCCGGGCAAGGTCGAAGACGCGCCGATGTGAGGGCCGGCGCCGGCGGCCTTCACTCGACGACGCTGCGGTCGGCCCAGGTCGCCAGCTCGTCCAGCACCTGCGACATTGCGCTGCCCAGGCCGGCCACGGCGCCGTCGGCATCGAAGCTGGCGGCAGGCACGGCGGCGCTGAAGGTGCGCCGCGCCAGCAAGGCGCGCTGGCCGGGCTCGGTGAGCTCGGCGGTGAGCACCACGCGCGCGCTGCCCGGCGGCGTGCTGGCGTCGTGCCAGATCTCGTCGAGCTGCACGCGCAGCAGCCAGCGGCCGCGCACGCCGCTGCTGGCCGCGGCCACGGCGCCGAAGCGGCCCGCGGCCTCCAGCCGCGCTGCCAGCAGCGCCAGCCC
>CAIWPS010000374.1 GCA_903914615.1 uncultured beta proteobacterium
AGCCGAGCGCTTCGAATGGCTGCGGCGCCATCAGATCGTGACGCCCGCTGTGCTGCAGCGCGGCCTCGGCGCGGCCGACCCGGCGCGGCTGGCGCGGCTGCTGGCGCAGATGCAGGCCGGGGTTCCCGCAGGCGCTGCGCCGGGACCGTTCTACAGCGACGCCTACCTGCCTGCGCTGGCAGACCGCCTGGTCGTCTGATATGGATTTGCATCCGACCACTTGGATTCGAAGGGTGGCTGACCAGCAGCGTACCCATGCATGGAACCGCTTTCGGCTGTCTCACCCAAGTTGACTCGGTGTGGTCGACGGCGACGTTGGGCGATCCTGTGTGTGGCTTTTCTTGGATCGACTGAATCGCGGCGCCGCCGCCGGCTGCATCACGCCGGCGATCTCGACGAAATTCGCACGTGCCAGGTTGTGGGGGTGCGCGGCCACCTCGTCGAGATCCAGCACCGGGCTCACGCAGGCGTCCTGGCCCTCGAAGAGCCGGCACCAGTCGTCCCGGGTGCGCTGGCTGAAGGCCACTTCCATCGTTGCGCCGAGTTCCGCCCAGCGGGAACGATCCCACGGATCGATCCGGGCGGCGTCGGCGATGCCCAGGGTGAGAAGCAGCTGTGCCTGGAACTGCGGTTCGATGGCGCCGACGGCCAGCCAGCGGTCGTCCAGGCAGCGGTAGCAGCGGTAGAAATGCGCGCCACCGTCCAGGGCGTTGTCACCGCGGGTGCCGTTCCACAGGCCTGCGGCGCGCAGCCCGCAGACCTGGGCCATCAGCAGCGCCGCGCCGTCGAGCATGGCGGCGTCCACGACTTGGCCGCAGCCCGAACGGCGCGCCTCCAGCAGGGCACACAGCACACCGAACGCCAGCAGCATGCCACCGCCACCATAGTCGCCCACCAGGTTCAGCGGCGGCACGGGGCCGCCGTGCCGCGGGCCGATGGCGGCGAGCGCGCCGCTGAGCGCGATGTAGTTGATGTCGTGGCCGGCCCGGGCCGCCAGCGGGCCGTCCTGGCCCCAGCCTGTGACACGCCCGAACACCAGGCGCGGATTGCGGGCGTGGCAGGCCTCGGGCGACAGGCCCAGCCTTTCCATCACGCCTGGCCGGAATCCTTCGATCAGTGCGTCGGCATGTCCGATCATCTGCAGCGCCGTGGCGACGCCGGCGGCGGTTTTCAGGTCGAGCACGATCGTCGCCGCCCGGCCGCGTGCGAGCACATCGTGGGCATCGGGCGTCGCTGCGGCCTCGCCGGGCCGTGCCACGCGCAGCACCTCGGCGCCCATGTCGGCCAGCAACATGCCGCAGAAGGGCGCCGGGCCCTGGCCCGCGAACTCGATCACCTTCAACCCGGCCAGCGGACCCGGCATGTTCGATCTCCTGCCGCGTCAGCAACGGGCTTCAGCCGGCCCGCTGGTAAAGCGTCACCACGGCCGCGCCGCCCAGGCCCAGGTTGTGCTGCAGGCCGATGCGTGCGTCCGGCACCTGGCGTGCGTCGGCGGTGCCGCGCAACTGATGCGTCAGCTCGTAGCACTGCGCCAGCCCGGTGGCGCCGAGCGGGTGGCCCTTGGACAGCAGGCCGCCCGAAGGGTTGGTGACGACGCGGCCGCCGTAGGTGTTGTCGCCCGCTTCGACGAACTGCTCGGCGCCGCCGCTGGCGCAAAGGTCCAGCGCCTCGTAGCTGATGAGCTCGTTCTGCGCGAAGCAATCGTGCAGCTCGCAGACGTCCACGTCCTGCGGCCCGATGCCTGCGGCCTCATAGACCTGCCGGGCCGCCGCGCGCGTCATGTCGGCACCCACCAGCTGGATCATCGAACGGCTTTCGAAGGTGGCCGGCTCGTCGGTGGTCATGGCCTGGGCCAGCAGTTCCACATCGCGCCGCAGCCCATGCCGCCGGGCGAACTCTTCGGACACCAGCAGCGCGGCGGCGCCGCCGCAGGTGGGCGGGCAGGCCATCAGCCGCGTCAGGGCGCCGGGGATGATCATCTTGTCGGCCATCACGTCGGCCGTGGTGAGCACCTTGCGGAACAGCGCCAGCGGGTTGTTCGCGGCATGGCGGCTGGCCTTGGCGCGGATGCTGGCGAAGGTCTCCAGCCGGGTGCCGTAGCGGCGCATGTGTTCCATGCCGGCACCGCCGAAGTAGCGCAGGGCCTCGGGCAGTTCAGTGTCGCCCATCAGTTCGTCGCACACGCGGTCGAAGCGCTCCACCGCCGACGACCGGTCGGCGAACACCGGGCCGATGGCGCCGGGCCGCATCTGCTCGAAGCCCAGAGCGAGCGCGCAATCGACAGCGCCGCTCTGCACTGCCTGGCGCGCCAGGAACAGCGCGGTCGAACCGGTGGAGCAGTTGTTGTTGACGTTGATCACCGGGATGCCGGTCATGCCCACCTCGTACAGCGCACGCTGCCCGCTGGTGGAGTCGCCGTAGACATAGCCGGCATAGGCCTGCTGCACCTGGCGGTAGGCCATGCCCGCATCGGCCAGCGCCAGCCGCGTGGCTTCGGCGCCCATCTCGTGGTAGGCCGGGCTCTGACCCGGCTTGGTGAAGGGGATCATGCCGACCCCGGCGACAAAGACGCGACGAGTCATGGTGAGTGTCTCCTGCTGTGATGGGGTTCAGGCCAGCGTCAGGCCGCCGCCGCAGACGAGCACCTGCCCCGAGATGTAGTCGCTGTCGGCCGAACACAGCAGGCAGACCGCGCCGGCGGCCTCTTCCACCGTGCCGCTGCGCCCGAGCGGGATCTGGCGCTGGATCGTCTCCAGCGTGTCGCGCCCGACGCCCACGCTGATGCGCCGGCCTTCGATGTCCAGTTGCTGCGGCTCGTCGCCGCGCGGCTGCGTCAGTCGGGTCTCGATCTGGCCGAAGGCCACGCAGTTGACGTTCACCAGCAGCCGGCCCCATTCCTTGGACAGCGCCTTGGTGAGCCCGACCACGCCGGCCTTGGCCGTGGCGTAGTTGGCCTGCCCCGCATTGCCGCCCAGGCCGACGACCGAGGAGATGTTGACGACCTTGCGGTGCACCCGGCGGCCGTGCGCCTCGTCGTCCTGCCGCTGCTGCTTGAAGGCGGCATGGGCGGCGCGCAGGATGCGGAAGGGTGCCGTCAGGTGCACGTCCAGCATCGCCAGCCACTGCTCGTCGCTCATGCGGTGCAGCGCGCCGTCCCAGGTGTAGCCGGCGTTGTTGACGATGATGTCGAGCGCGCCGTAGGTGCCCAGGCACTGCTGCACCGCGCGGCTGCCGAACTGCGCGTCCGACACGCTGCCCGCGCACACGGATGCGCTGCCGCCCGCAGCGGTGATCTCGGCGACCACGGCTTCGGCCGGTGCGGCATCGAGGTCGTTGACGACGACCTGCGCACCTTCGCCGGCCAGCCGCAGCGCCACCGCGCGGCCGATGCCGCGGCCAGCGCCCGTGACGAGAGCGACCTTGCCTTGCAGACTCTTGTTCATGCGTGACCCTTCGGTGCGCGGGCGCCATCGCCGCGGTCCAGCGCGCCGGCACTTCCCGCCTGGCGCAGCAGGGCGCGTTGCACCTTGCCGGTGGCGGTCTTGGGCAGTTCGTCCACCCAGCGCAGGTAGCGCGGCCTTGCAAAGCGCGGCAACAGTCCTTCGGCGGCGTGGCCGATGGCCTCGAGGGTCGCCGGCGCGGCCGGGTTGCGGACGATGGACAGCATCAGCTCGTCTTCGCCACCCGGGATGTCGCTGGGCACCGCGTAGGCGGCGACCTCGGCCACGCCGGGCAGGTCATTGATCAGGCTTTCGACCTCGCTGGCGGCGATGTTCTCGCCGCGGCGCCGGATGCAGTCCTTCAGGCGGTCGACGAAGGTCAGTACGCCATCGGTGCTCAGCATGCCGGCGTCGCCGGTGTGGAACCACAGGTTGCGCCAGGCTTCCACCGTCTGCGACGGCAGGCCCTGGTAGCCGGCCATGAAGCCCCAGGGCAGCCTGGGCCGGACGAGGATCTCGCCGACGGTGTCGCTCGGCACCGGGCGGTCGGTGTCGGGGTCGGCGATGACGAGTTCGAAGTGATCGTCGTGCACCCAGCCCGAGGCGCCGGGCGTGGAGCGCCCGACCCTGCCCCACCCCGGCATGTTGATCTCGGTCATGCCAAAGCCGGAGCTGACGTCGCGCACGCCGAAGCGTTCGCGGAAGGCCTGCTCGTGC
>CAIWPS010000375.1 GCA_903914615.1 uncultured beta proteobacterium
GATAAATTACTCCTGGCTGGAATTCACCAGGTGGGGCATCCAGCAAATTATTTTGATCTGCAGGTTGTACTACATCAAGAACCCCATCCCGCGGCGGCTGGTCGATGTGATCGCGCAATACACCTTCGCCCGCGGCTTCGACATCACGACGGAAGACGGTGCTTCGAATGACGCCATCAAGGATTTCATCCGGCGCAACGCGAAGGTGCTCGGCCACGTCGCGCTGACGGCGCAGCAGCGCTCGAAGATCACCGACGGCAATCTGTTCTGGGTGTTCTTCACCGATCCTGGCACCGGCCTGTGCGACCTGCGGCTGATCGACGCCACCGAAGTGCAGGACATCCGCACCGATCCAGACGACGCCGACGTGCCGCAGTACTACCAGCGCATCTGGACGGAGCGAGTTTACGACCCAAAGGGAGGCGCGGCGGCAACGGTCACCCGGCGCGCATGGTACCCCGCTCTTGACTTCAACCCGCCCGGCAAGCCCGAGAAGATCAACGGCGAGCCGATCATGTGGGATGCGCCTGTCTACCATCGCAAGATTGGCACTGTGGGTAAGTGGCTCTTCGGCTGCCCGCCAATGTATCCGATGGTCGACTGGGCGAAGGCCAGCCGGCATTTCCTCGAGGTCTGTATGTCCGTCCGTGAGTCGCTTTCGCAGTGGGCTACCACGATCACAACGAAGGGCGGCCAGCAGGCTATCGAGGGCATGAAGCAGCAAATGCAGACGCAGGTCGGCCCCGGCAGCCCGGCATACGATACGAACCCGGCAGCCGTCGCGGGCTCGACATTTATCAGCGGTCCCGGTACGAAGCGGGAGGCGTTCAAGGTCCAGGGCGCGACGTTCAGTCCGGAGGATGTGCGCCGCTATCTGCTCATGTGCTGCATGACGCTGGGAATGCCCGAGACGTTCTTGGGCGACGTCTCGACCGGCAATCTCGCGACGGCAACCAGCCTCGACCGCCCGACGGAAACGGTATTCCTGTCGATTCAGGAAGAGTGGATTGAAGACCTCACGGTCATTGTGAGCTACGCGCTGAAGCAGCAGGCCGCGGCACCGGGCGGCAAGCTACGCGAAGCGCTGAGCGAGCGGCGACCGAAGTTCGTCGCTGCGGAGCGACGCATTCAGACGACAGCAGGCGGCGCGCGGTTCTGGGGCTTCCGCGAGGCCAAGAAGAAGGCCAGCCAATCTGACGAAATCGAAGTGCGCGTGCAGTTCCCCGCGATTCGAGAGGGCGACATGGCTACGCTGGTCAAAGCTGGCGTCGAGGCCATGACGCTCGACAACAAGGGCGGCCAGATTGTTGGTGTCGATGAGAAGGCAGGAATCCTCTGGGTTATGAAACAGATGGGCATGGAGAATGCCGAGGAGCTCATCGAGCAAATGTACCCGTCGACCGGCAAGGACAAGTACGACCCCGACCGGACGAAAGAAGTACTCCCGCCACCCGTGCAGAAGGCGCAGCCTGTGCCGGGCGTGCAGCCGACTCCGGCAGATGTCCAAGCGACCTTGGCGACTGCCAACCAGAACCAGAACCAGCAGACCGCCCCGAAAGCGAAAGCCCTGGAAGCTGTCGCCGCGGGCTTTGATCGGCTGAAAGAAGCCATCGGCGCACACCTGAACGGAGGATAAATGGAACTCACTTCAGTTGAATCGTCGCATGTCGCCGCGATTGGCTATCTCGAATCTGACCAGGTGCTGCTGGTGCGCTACAAAGACGGCAGCCTGTACGCGCTTCCGGGCTGGAACTCGGTAGCGTACGATCAGCTGCTGCACGCCAGCAGCAAGGGCAAGGCGCTGGCCGCCTGTGCGGGGCCAAGAATCAAGATCCCGCGA
>CAIWPS010000376.1 GCA_903914615.1 uncultured beta proteobacterium
AGATCAGGCCCGTCAGGCCCTGCGTGCGCCCACCGGCGGCGGGGCCGCCGCTGCCGGGCAGGCGCGCGATGCGCTCGTGCATGGCCTCGACGAGGTCGGTGATGCCGGCGGTGGCGTCGGCTGCCAGACGGGCGGCGCCGCGCAGGTCGGTGGGCAGCCGCGACGCTGCGGTGGTGGGGCGGATGGCGTTCATGCTCGGCACTCTACGCGCGCCCTCTAGACAGCGGTGCCCATTCCAGGCCGCCCGCCGCGGCCTTCAGAACAGCCCGGCGGCGATGTTGATGGTGAGGGCCAGCAAGGTGGTGTTGAAGAAGAAGGCCAGGATGCAGTGCAGGGTGCCGACCGGCCGCAGCTCGCTGCCGTTGAAGTCGACGTCCGCCGTCTGGCCCGACGTGCCGATGACGCAGGCGAAGTAGAAGAAGTCGCCGTAGCCGGGCTCGGCGGTGCCGGGGAAGTTCAGCGGGGCCGGGCGGCCGGCCGCGCGCACGAGGTAGAAGTCGTGGGCGTATGTCAGCGCCAGCAGCACCTGGGTGAACAGCCAGGAGCTAAGTACGGTGCAGGCGGCGAGCAGGATGTGCGGCGTCTTCGCCGCGGCCGGCAGGTCCTTGACGTTGCTGAGCTGCGTGCCCACAGCGATCAGCACCGCCACGGCCGAGACCACCACCATCGTCAGCGCCAGCACGCGGCCTTCGCTCTGGCGCGCGGCGCGGCGCTGCATCTGGCGCTGGTCCGAGCGCAGCACCATGTGCAGCGCCAGACCCAGGTAGACCCAGGCGCAGGCGTTCCAGGCCAGCAGCGCACGCGTCGCGGCTTGGTGGGCCAAGGCGCTGGGCAGCAGCAGGTAGACCGCCACGCCCAGCGCGGCCGAGGACCACAGGCGCGGCCGTGCACCGAGGATGAGGACGAGTCGCGAGGGCTTGGACATGCGTGGATTGTTGCCTGCGCCGAGGCCGTGGCCGCGCGCCTTAAACTGCCGCCCGGAGCACGAGGGGCGCGCGCGCATGAACACCAAGACCGACCGGCCGACCGGCCGCCGCGCCGCGGCGGCCGCGCGCGACGCCGGCAAGGTGACGCTGGAGATGGTGGCGCAGGCCGCGGGCGTGTCGCCGAGCACGGTCTCGCGCATCCTCAACGGCACCGCCGTGGTCAGCGACGACAAGCGCCGGGCCGTCGACGAGGCCATCGCGCAGCTGGGCTTCGTGCCCAACCCGGTGGCGCGCGGGCTGGCCGGCGGGCGCACGCTGAGCGTGGGCGTGGTGGCGCAGACCATCGACAGCCCCTTCTTCGGCGGCGCGCTGCGCGGCATCGAGGAAGAGCTCTCGCGCGCCGGCTACAGCCCGCTGTTCGTCAGCGGCCACTGGAGCGTGGCGCAGGAAACGCGCTGCATCGAGATGCTGCGTTCGCGCCGCGTCGACGGCATCATCGTGCTCACCGGGCGCCTGTCGGACGCAGCGCTGGCGGCCCACGCGCAGAGCCTGCCGGTGGTGGTGACGGGCCGCAGCCTGCAGGCGCCGGGCCTGTACGCGCTGGCCTTCGACAACTTCGAGGGCGCGCGACTGGCCACCCACCACCTGCTCTCGCTGGGCCACCGGCGCATCGCCTTCATCTCGGGCGACGCCCGCCACCCCGACGCCCGCGAGCGCCTGCGCGGCTACCGCGCCGCGCTGGAAGCCGCCGGCCTGCCCTTCGACGCCGGCCTGGTGCTGCCGGGCCAGTTCCACGAGGAAAGCGG